>CALLJI010000115.1 GCA_938091475.1 uncultured Caldimicrobium sp.
TGTAAATTATTTAGAGCCCAAGCTAATTTTGGATCAATTCTTTCTTGAAGATAAGGGGAATCCTCAGGAAAAAGTTCTTCTACTTTGAAATGATAAAATCTTATTAACCAATCTGCCTGGTAAAGTCTATGTTCCCTCAGAAGAGGTGGGTTCTTGAAGGCAGGTAAGCGTGGATCCTCATTTAGAGGAACATAAGCAGAGTAATATACTCGCTTTAGTTTATAAGTCTTATAGAGCCTTTCTGCAAGGGTTAAGATTTCCTTGTCACTATCAGGGGTAGCCCCAATTATTAGTTGAGTGCTTTGTCCACCCCGTGAATAAAAATAGTCCCCTTTTTCTTTAGATTCCTCTATAAATTTTTTCACTAAACTCATAGTGTTTAAAAGTTTTGCATAATTTTTTTCAGGTGCAAGATATTCTAAGGAGGACTTTTTGGGGAGTTCAAGATTTATACTAACTCTGTCTGCCCATTTGATGGCCTCTAATATAGTTTGCTCCGAGAGATCAGGTAAAAGTTTTAGATGTATGTACCCATTAAAACCATATTTTTTTCTAAGAAGAATAACAGTTTTAATCATCATCTCCATAGTCTTCTCAGAAGATCCTAAGACAGCTGAGCTCAAGAAAAGACCTTCAATATAATTTCTTCTGTAGAATTCAAAGGTGAGTTGAGCTAATTCTTCAGGATAAAGAAGAGTTCTTTTAATATCATTAGTTCTTCTATTGATGCAGTAAGCACAATCTTTAGAACAAAGATTGGTCAGTAAGATCTTTAGCAGGGATATACATCTGCCATCGGAAGTAAAACTATGACATATTCCAGAGAGGGAAGTTCTTCCAATATTAGAACCAGAGTTTTTTCTGTAGACCCCACTTGAGGCACAGGAAACATCGAATTTTGCCCCATTGGCAAGAAGGGTAAGCTTTTCATAAAGATCAAGGGATTTTTTTATTAACATCCTTTTAAATCTAAATATATTTTAAAAAATTTTCAAGAGGACTTGTCATATCTTTCTTTTCTAAGGGCAAGTCACACTTTATTGCTCCTTTGAATTGTCACCTTCATTTTCAACCCTTATTTTTCTATCCTTACTTAAGGAATGATGCACAAAGTATGCTGTAAACTTTAATGCAGTGCCTTAAGCCCAAGTCAGGGTATAGCAAAACAGGCCCTTAAGAAATTTTTGGGCCATTCTGGAATTGTCTCTACAAAATCAATCATATGGGGCTGGGGCAAGCCCAGCCCCTACAAAATTGGGGCGATTCGTGAATCGCCCCTACGACTGAAAATCTCTGGACATGGCATGCCTCGCCCCTACAAAGAAAACCATTTTGATAAGGTATATTGCACCATTTATGTGACATTTTAAAATAGTAACCACACATTCTCGCACAGACTTGACAAAAGTTTAAGAGATAGTTATTTTAATAGTTAGTTAAAAGTGGGCCCGTAGCTCAGCTGGTTAGAGCCACCGGCTCATAACCGGAAGGTCCCAGGTTCGAGTCCTGGCGGGCCCATTTGAAAACCTTTATGTCTTTGAAAGTTACAGACTTTTACACATTCCTAAAAGAATTAGCCCCCTTAGAGTTAGCAGAAAAAGGTGATAATAACGGTTTACAAATAGGTTCCTTTGAGAGTGAAGTTACAGGGGTTCTCCTCTCAGTAAATCCCTCTTATAGCTCTTTAGTAGAGGCCAAAAGAGAAGGGCTAAATCTTGTAATCACTCATCATCCTCTCTTTTATAAACCTTGTTCACAAATTATTTTTGAGGAATATCCTGGCAAAATTATTGTTTACGCTATAAAAAATAATCTTAATCTCCTCTCCTGGCATACCCCTTTAGATAAGCTTACCTTTGGAGTAAGTGAAGCCTTAGCCCAAGAACTTTCCTTTAAAACAGAGGATTTCATTTTAAAAGAAGGCGAGGACTACGGTTATGGAAAGGTAGTAATTTTTGAAAATTATGTTAAGCTTTCAGCTTTAGCAAAGAAAATAAAAAAACAATTAAAAACTTGGGTAATGCTAATAGGTGAGCCGGAGAGTAAAATCAAAAAATTAGGTATTTGTGGCGGTTCAGGTGGTTTTTTAAAGGAACATCTCAAAAAACAAGGCATTAACACCCTCTTAACTTCTGATGTGAAATATCATTCTGCCTTTGAAGCCAGAGAGGAGGGCTTCAATTTTCTCCTTATTGATCATGGTGTTGCTGAATCCTTTGTCTTAAAGGTTTTAAAAGATAAAATGGAGAGGTTTCTGCAAAAGATAAGGGTCTCTTTAAAGATAAAAATTTTTGAAGAGGCAAGCCCATATATAATGATCTAAAAAGGGGGGAAACCGAAGATGCAGGAGGATATTGCACGGCTGATTGAATTACAGAAGATAGATTTTGAAATTTTTAATTTAGATAAAGCCTTAGCAGAAATTCCTCAAAGTCTTCAAAAGGCCAAAAATCAGAGTGAACTTTTACAACAAAAGTTAGAGGTTTTGGAGGAGGTAATTAGAGAAAAGGAAAGACAGAAAAATCTATTTGAAGAAGAATTAAAGGAGGAACAGAAAAGGTTAAAACAGACTCAAGCCAGATTAACTCAACTCAAAGGCTCAAGGGAATATCAAGTTTTAATTCGAGAAATTGAAGAGACTAAAAGGACTATACGCCAAAAGGAAGAGGAGATTTTGAAATTAATGGAAGAGATAGAGAATTTGG
>CALLJI010000116.1 GCA_938091475.1 uncultured Caldimicrobium sp.
ACATAATCAAACTTCACTTCCTTGGCTTCTTCTCTGAGTTCCCTTTCAGTATAACCAGTCATAAAGATGACTTTATAATCCGTTAAATCAATCCCAACTTCTGCTAATTTTTTTAGCAAATAAACCCCTCCCTTTCCCTTGAGCACAGTGAGATCAAGGAGAAGAATATCAAAGGGCAAACCTTTGTCTCTGGCTTGTATGAAGGCATTAAAGGCTTTATCTCCCTCATCAAAAACTTCTACCTCAAAGCCCTGCTCAGAGAGAACTTCAGAAAGAAGCTCCCTAATCTCTGCCTCATCCTCCAAAATAAGGATCCTTTTTCTCTTCCTTAAAATCTCCTTTGCCTCTTGAGATAGAGGAGCTCCTTTCTCAATGCCTCTGAGTTTTGCTAAGGGTATTCTCAAAATAACCGTAGTACCCTTATTTATTTCACTTTGAATAAAAATCTCTCCTCCATAATTTTCTATAATTCTCTTTACTACGAACAGTCCAAGACCACTCCCATGGGGTTTAGTGGAAAAGCCTGGCTCAAAAATTTTATCTAAGTATTCCCTTGGGATGCCTTTGCCTGTATCACTAATTTCCACTCTTGCCCATTCCCCCTCTTTATAAGCCCTTACCGTGATTTCTCCAACATTTTCCATAGCATCTCTTGCATTGATGATGAGATTTGAGATAAGAGAGATCAAATGACTCTTCTGTATAGGCACAAACAAATTGTTCTCTAATCTCTCAAAGTTAATGGCAATTTTAGTTCCGCTAAGCAGGAAGATAACCCATTCTCTTAAAAAGGACGAAAGTTCTACCACTTCTTCCCTCTTCAATTCCCCTTTAGAGAGAATAAAGAGTTCTGAAACTAAATGCTGGATCTTATCATAAACATTTCTTACCTTTTCCACATAGATTTTTTCTCGCTCTCCCCAGGCTTTGCATTTTTCTTCCAAAAGCTTTAAATAGCCCTTTCCAACCATAAGGAGATTATTCAAGTCGTGGGCTAAGCCTCCTGCAATCTTTTCTATGGCAAGTTCTTTCTCCTCCTTTAAAACCCTTTCTTCAAGCCTCTTTCTCTCAGTTACATCCTGAATAGTTCCAATAAAATATCTCTCACCCTCAAAAGTAAACTCATCAAAATAAACCTCTGCTATAAAGGGCTCTCCATTCTTTCTTCTGGCTAAAAATTCAACCCTCTTTTTCGCAAGGGCGCTTTTTGCACCTTTTGCAATGCTTTCAAAAACCTTTAAGGCTCTCTCTCGTAACTCTGGCTCTGCTATTAAGAGTTGATGTAACCTTTTCCCCACTAATTCTTCTTCCGTATAACCAGTTATTTCAGAAAGTCTCTTATTAGCAAAAAGGCAAAAATCCTCTTTATTGATCATAGCTACCCCAACAGGAAGAAAATCCAGTATCTGGTGAATTAATATTATGGCCTCTTCCTTACTCTTAAGATAAGTTGTAATATCTTCAAAAGCTGAATATATAAGTTGCTTACCCTCTTCTTGATAGAGCTTAGATGAGATCAAGGCATAAAAGGGTTTCCCCTTAGCAGTTTTCAGCTTTGCCTCATAACCTTTGACCTGCCCCTCTTTCAAAAGCTCCTTTATATACTTTTCTCTATCCTCAGGATTAAACCAAAAGTCTTTGGCATTAAAAGCTTCTATTTTTTCCCCCTCTTCAAGCTCAAAAATTTCCTTTACTCTCTTATTTGCCTTTATAAATTTTCCATCAATAGTATTAATAGCTAAGGCAATAGCTGCCTCCTCAAATTTAACTACTTCATCTGTTATGTCTACATAATAGGTAATCTTCAAAAGTTTGTTCTCTGGAAGATAAAGCTTTCTATAGTATCTCTTAAAATAGCGTTTTAGCTTGGGAGAATAAACCTCAGAGACGCCCTCATCCAGAGGAGAAAGCATTGGACATTTCTCACAGGGTCTATCATAACCATATAAAACCCTGTAACATTTTTTCTCACGCTCCTCCTTTGCAATTTCCTCTAAGGCCCGATTAGTGTAAATCAAGTTATAGTTCTCATCGTTAATAAAAAAAAGACCCTGTTGGGTACTTATTAAAAAATCAATTATGTTCTTTAGTTCAATCTCCTCTGTTTTATCTTCCATAAAATGGAGATAGCCGGTGAGAGCTCCCCTCTCATCATAGATAGAGAGGAGGGTTACCTTTAAAAATTTTTTAAGAAGGGGATCGTAATATTCTTTACTTAAAAAAGCTTTTTGAGGTAGGCTGGAACGAGCTTTCCCATAGGGACAAACAATTTCAGCCTCCTTTTCTGAGAAAGTCTCTGAAAAAGGCACTTCTTCCCCACAGAGTGGACAAAACTTAGGAAGCTTGTCAAGTAGATGGATAACCTCGTAGCAGGGTTTTCCTATTACCTCTTTAGGACTTTTTCCTAAAAAGTCACAAAAGGCCTTATTTACAAGGAGAATGCGTTGATCTGCCGATATAAGGAAGGCTGGACAAGGGGCATTCTCAATAATTTTTTGGACATCAATTTGATTAAACAAAGAACCTCCCAGAGGTTAATCTTAAAGCTCTTTCCATAGTCATAAGCCAATTCTCCTTAGTATTCCTCTTCAGTCCAAAATTCTTTTCTAAATTTTACCACTTTATTTCTACCACCCTCTTTAGCCTTATATAAGGCTATGTCTGCAAATTTGATAGCCTCCCAAATGGCTGAAGTATCCGTGGGAAATTCAGCCACTCCAATGGAGATAGTCCTTTTAATAACTCCTTTTGGAGTTTTAAAATCATATACTTCTACTGCTTTTCGCAACTTTTCTGCCACTTTTTCTGCTTCTCCTTCCCTTATATCAACTAATAACACCAAAAATTCTTCACCACCAAATCTAATAACCAAATCTGCTTTTCGCACATTTCCACTCAACACTTGAGCTAACTCCTTTAGCACTAAGTCCCCCACATCGTGACCATATCTGTCATTTATGGACTTAAAGAAATCTAAATCACACATTAAAATTCCAAGCACTGCGCCTCTTCGCAGAATCTGGGCTGTAAGATTATCCACAATCCCTTCAAAGAATCTCCGATTATATAAATTCGTAAGGGGATCCCTATGCGTCTGTTCCTTTAGAGCCTCGGCATAGCGTTTTGATTCAATCACCGGTGCAGTCTCATTTATAAATTTTTCCACAAGGACTAATTTTTCTCTTAATCTTTTGGAAGCTAAGGTTTTCTCTGTCATTGGCAAGTGTATTTCAATGACTCCGTGCACGGTATTACCAGATATCATAGGAATACAATAGTGATTTGTAATACCTATATATTCATAGAGCTTGCAAATATGTGAAGCCTCTAAAGAGGTAACAATTTTTCCAGTCCTTTTAGCTCTGCATTTATCTGCAAAAAAGAGCTTTTCACTATTTATCTCTATTTCTTCATCGCTTTTATAGACTGGTTTCATTGTATTTTGAGAATTTGAAACTTCATAAATTACATAACTTCCAAATCCAAGATTGGCAATAGCCTCACCTAATCTATTATAGATGTCATCAACGGTTTCATCATTTTCAATAATATGCCTGTAAATATGTATATCTTTATAGGTCTTTAAGATCTTTGAGACTCTATCTGCAACATTTCCAATTTCATCTTTGAAAAT
>CALLJI010000117.1 GCA_938091475.1 uncultured Caldimicrobium sp.
TGGAACCCCACAAGACTAATTCAAAGAGTGGGAAGAATTAATCGTATAGATACTCCCCATAAAGAAATTCACATCTTTAATTTTTTCCCAGTTGCACAAATAGAGGAGGAGACAGATCTGACCAAAATTGCCCGTTCTAAAATTGAAGCCTTTCTAACCCTTCTTGGAGGAGACTCAGCCATTCTCACTGAAGGAGAACCCATAGGCTCTCATGAGCTTTTTGATAAACTTCTCTCAAAATCTACCATCACAGAAGAAGAGGTAAGTGAATTTGAAGAGAGTGAACTCAAATATTTACGAGTTATTCAAGAAATTAGAGATAAAAACCCAGAACTTTTCAATCAAATAAAGCATCTTCCTAAGAAAGCTCGCTCAGCAAGATTTTATCAGCACTCAATGGAGAGTTTAGCTAAACCAAACTCACTTTTGACCTTTTTCAGAAAGGGAAAGTTGATGAAATTTTATCTATCCACTCCCACGGAAACGAGAGAACTTGACTTCTCTGTAGCAGTAAAAATTTTTGAATGCAGTGCAGAGGAAGGGAGGGCAGAAATTCCCAGAAATCCCTATTTTGATCTTCTTAAGAGAAATAAAGAAGCTTTTGAAAAGGACACTGGAGAGGGCTCACAGGAATTTATAAAAAGAGGAAGTCAAAGAAGAGAATTAATATTAATAGCCATTCTCAAAAGTGAACTTGAAAGTAACAAGATGCTGACTGAAGATCAAAGAGCATATTTGTTAAAGATTATCAATAAACTTAAGTATAGTTCTTTGCCTAAAACCATAGTTAAATCCGCTCTGGATGAGATTAGTAAATTTAATATAAAGGATTTATCAAACTCCACAAAGATTATTGATGTGCTGAAAAAAACAATACCAGAGGAATTTCTTAAAGAGCATTATGCGGAAAACCTACAGAGAGTAGAGGGCAAGGGAGAGGTGATATTATCACTTTATCTTGCAGAGGCGCAAGATGCGTAGGAGTGTAAGAACCTTAGAGGAAATAAAGACTATTTTGAGGGACCTCAAGCCTGAATTGGAGCAGAAGTATAAAATAAAGGAGATTGGAATTTTTGGCTCCTGGGTAAAGGGCGAACAAAAAAAAAGGAGCGATATTGATATACTTATTGATTTCTATGAAAAGCCAGACCTATTAACCTTTATAGAAATAGAAAATTTTTTATCCCGAAAACTGAGAAGAAAGGTAGATTTAGTTTTAAAATCTGCCTTGAAACCCTACCTGGGTAAAATAATATTAAAAGAAACCATTTACCTATGAGAGAAATCAGGGATTATCTTTACGATATAAAGAATGAATGTGAATATTACCGTTGGGGCAATTCACTAATTGCCACAAAATATGTAGGGGCACGGCATGCCGTGCCCAAATGGTTTTATCTGTAGGGGCAGGGCTTGCCCCTGCCCGAGTAGGGGCGATTCACGAATCGCCCACAAATTCGTAGGGGCTGGGCTTGCCCCTGCCCAAAGGGAATATTTTGTAGGGGCACGACATGTCGTGCCCAAAGGGTTTTAAAACCGCATTTGGGCAACCGCAAGGGCTACCCCTACAGAAATTTTTTTGATCAAAATATCGTGGAGATACGGTGAGACAGGTCTCCACAAAAACAAGAATTTCTCTCAAGCATTGCCAAAATCAACCCCTCAGATTGGGCGTTCCAGTCAAATTATTCAAAAGTATAAAACAAAGAAAGAAAAAGCTGATAATTCAAAAAAGCAAGAAAAGTGTGGCATAACCTTATAAATAACCTCAGAAAATGAATTTACCTTCTAAGATTCTCAAAAATTCTTTTAGTGCCAAATATACTCTCTCTGGTTTTAGTTCATAGAGACAGGATTTAGTGGCGCAATCTCTCTTAAAACAGGGTTGACAGGGAAGATTTTCCTTTAAAACTAAAAATTTTTCACTCCAGGGTCCGGTCCTTTGCTCTGAAGTAGGGCCAAAAAGGGCAATTATGGGTTTATTCAAAAGGCTTGCAAGATGCATAGTGCCAGTATCAACCGAAATGACCGCTTTACACCTTTTCATAAGATAGGCAAGTTCTGTGAGAGAAGTTTTACCAACCCAACTTATAACTCCCTTATATTTTCGAGACATCTCTTCGGTAAAACTCTTAAGTTCTTCTTCTTTTCCCCCCACAAAATAAAAGTCTAAAACTTCTCTAAGATCCCTTGAGAACACTAAAAATTTCTCCCAATACTCAAAGGGCCAAAGTTTGCTTTTCCATCGGGCTGAGGGTATAAGGATAAGATAGGGTTTTTTTGATTCAAAAAACTGGGGAGCTGATTCTGGAAGGGAAATGTTTCTTGGGATAGTTTCTTCTTCAGGCTCGATCTCCTTTCCAGTGCTTAAAAAGAGGAGGCTTTTTTTAGCTAAGAGAATATACCTTTTTACAGCGTGTAGGTCCGGAGGATAGGGGAAAAATTTTATGTTATAAAAAAAGGGGCTTCCCTCTCTATGATTGGAAAAGCCAATTTTATATTTGCTTCTGGCAAAGAAGGTTATAAGTGCACTTTTTAAAAGACCCTGAAAATCAATTACCGCAGTATATTTTTTGCTTCTTAAGTTCTGAATAAATCTAAAGAGTTTTTCAGGGGCTTTCAAATAACTTTTTTTAAAGATTAGAAGCTGGTTTATGTAAGGGTGGTGAAGAAGAAGTTGTGCATTTCTCTCCTCAACGACCCAATCCATTTCTGCAAAAGGGAGCTCTCGCTTAAGGAGTGCAAGAGCAGGCAGGGTTTGGATTACATCTCCTAAGGCTGAGAGTTTGACAAGAAGGATTCTCAAGGTTTTTTTATTCCAGAGTCCCTTAAGATAAAATCTACTGCAGAAAGAAGGTCCTTTGCTATATAATAGGGTTTATAAGCTTTTTGAGGAAGTAAGTATTGAGCCTCTCCCATACCATATCCTGTTAGCACAAGGATTCCCTTTATGCCTACATTTAAAGCTAGTTCAATATCAAGGAGTCTATCTCCTATAACATAGGATTTTTGAAGATCAATGGGATATTGAGAGAGGGCTTTCTCAACAAGTCCAGTCTTAGGTTTTCTACAGGCACAGTTTTCATTAGGGTGGTGTAAGCAGACAAAGAAGTCATCAATTTGGGCACCTTCTCTCTGGAGGCGCCTTTGAATTTCTCTGTGAATCTCCTCTACTAAGCTTTCAGGGAAATATCCTCTAGCTGGACCACTTTGATTAGTGACTATAAAAACCTTAAAACCAGCCTCTTTCAGCTTTTTTATAGCCTGAGGCACTCCAGGAAGAATTTTTAGACGAGAAATATGATTTAGATAACCCACTTCCTCGTTAATAGTCCCGTCGCGATCTAAAAATACCGCAGGAAATAGGCTCATTTTAATCTCTAAGGATTAAGAATATGAAATTTAAATTCCCAGGGTTGTAGTTCTTTATTAGTAGTTAGAGTGCTTTTAAAATTGTATTTTTTCTCTAACTCTTCTAAATAGTTTATTTCCTCGCCCACAATTTCAGTAAGATGGGGATGTACCTCGATTTCAAGTTTTTTATTTTTGAGATGAGGCCCCATTTTAAGGATCCGTCTTAGAATTTCGTAATAAACTGTCCTCTTAGATTTGATTTTACCTTCCCCTCCACAGAGGGGGCAATTTTCATAAAAAATTTCATATAGGGAATCCCTTTTTCTTTCTCTTGTCATTTGGAGGAGGCCAAAGGGTGAAATGGGGAGAAAACTGTGTTTAGCTTTATCTTTTTTTAGGGCATTTTTAAGGGTTTCAAGCACAAGCTCTTGATGGGCTGGATTCTCCATATCAATAAAATCTATCACAATTAGCCCTCCAAGGTTTCTTAGCCTTAATTGTTGGGCTATTTCCTGAGCGGCTTCTAAATTGATTTTTAGAATAGTTTCTTCCATTTCTCCTGAACCTATATATCTTCCAGTGTTTACATCAATGGCTGTAAAGGCTTCGCAGGGCTCAATTACAATGAACCCTCCAGATTTTAGCCAAACCTTTCGAGAGAGAAATTTTTTTATATCTATTTGAAAACCCTGCACATAGAAGAGGTCCTCTTTTCCCTCATAGAGCTCAAGTCTTGAGATAAATTCTGGGAAATACCTTTCTAAAAATTCTTTAATCTTTAAATAAAAATCCTTATGATCCACAATAATAGTTGAAATTTCCTTATTTAGAAGATCTCTTATGGTTCGAAAGGCAATGTTTAGTTCTTCATGCACCAAAGCGGGAGCCCTAAGTTTTTTGGCTTTTTCTTTTATATCCTCCCATAGGCAAAGCAAGAATTCCATCTCTCTCTTGAGAGCTTCTTCCGCTGCCTCAAGGGCAGCAGTTCTGATGATCCATCCCGTATCAGGAGGCCTGAATCTTTCTACTATTTCTCTAAGCTCTTTTCTTAAGCTCTCTTCCTTTATTTTTCTTGAAATTCCAATGTGCTGAAAATAGGGTAAATATATAAGATAATGGCCAGGTAGAGTGATATTAGTTGAAACTCTTGCTCCCTTTTGACCCAGCGGCTCTTTAATCACTTGAACAAGGATTTCTTCCCCTTCTTTCAGTAGTTCCTGTAAATTGGTGGGACTAATTTCTCTATCCCATTCTATTTCTCCTTTAAACACCAAATCCTCACCAAAAAGAAAAGCTGTTCTATCAAGTCCAAGCTCAAGAAAGGCAGAATTTATTCCTGGCAAGACCTTTACAATTTTTCCTTTATAGATATTTCCTACCAAACTTTTCTCAATAGGTCTCTCAACATTGAATTCAACCAAACTATGATCTTCAATTAGTCCTACTCTTATTTCGAAGGGGGTATAACTAATTAAAAGTTTTCCCATAGAGCAGTTAAAGCCTTTTTAAAAATTCTTTTATCAGTTTACCTAATCTATTTTCAGTAGCTTGGGCTGATTTTACTACCTCTTCAAACAAGATGGGTTGAAAATTATCTGGGTCATTTACATTAGCAATGACAGAGATGCCAAGCACTTTCAAACCGCTATGCACAGCTACGATCACTTCTGGCACGGTAGACATCCCTACAGCATCCGCACCTATCATTCTTAAAAAGCGAGTCTCCGCAGGTGTTTCTAAACTTGGCCCTGGCACTGCCACATATACCCCTTCAAAAAGCTCCTCACCCAGCTCTTGAGCTGTTTTCTTAAATTTGTCCCTCAGCTCTTTGTCATAAGCCTGCGAAAGGTCTGGAAATCGCTCTCCCCACTCCTCTATATTGGGTCCTCTCAGTGGATTGTCTGGAATTAAATTAATGTGATCCTTAATAAGCATTAGAGATCCGGGCTTAAAGGCAAGATTTAATCCCCCAGCAGCATTGGAAACTAAATAAATCTTTGGCTTAAAAAGGGTTAAAACCCTAAGGGGGAGTGTGAGCTCTTTAGCTGAATAACCCTCATAGTAATGAAAACGCCCTCGGAGAAGGGCTACCCTTTTGCCAGATAGATACCCAAGGATCAATTCACCTATATGGGTTTCCACAGAAGATACAGGGAAATGAGGAATCTCCTGGTAGGGGATTTTAAAGTGAATCTCTACTTCTTCTGCCAATCCAGAAAGCCCCGTTCCAAGTGTGATGATTATCTCTGGAGAAAAGGGAACTTTGTCCTTTAAAAAATTAAAACATTCATTAACGATTTTATAGTAATGGTCCTCCATTAGGTTCTCCAAAGAAGGTGGTTAATTTGGGTCTTCCCATCTCATCAATCTCTAAAACCTTAACCCTAATTTTGTCTCCAATTTTGTAAGCTGTTTTTAGATCTTTGGGAGGACTTTCCATTTTAGAGATATGAAGAAGTCCTATCTTTCCAGAGAGAACCTCTACGAAAAGACCATAGGGCTCAATTCTGGTGATTTTTCCTTCATAAATTTTACCTGCCTCCACTTCAGAGACAAGGTTTAAAATTTCCTTTTTAGCTGCTTCAAGGGCTTCCTTGTTTGGGCCTGCAATTGAGACCTTACCACCCTCTAAAACCCAGATAGTAGTGCCTGTTCTCTCTTTAATGTCTTTTACAGTTTTACCTCCAGGTCCTATTACCACAGAAGCCTTATCTTCAGGTATAGTGATAATCTCAATGCGAGGTGCATAGGGAGAAAGCTCCTTTCTTGGCTCAGATATAGCTTGATACATTTTTTCAAGAATTTGCATCCTTGCAACCTTTGCTCTCTCTAAAGCTTCAGCTAAGACTTCTCTCTTTAGTCCCTTTATTTTTATATCCATTTGTACACTGGTAACTCCGTCTTTTGTTCCCGCTACTTTAAAGTCCATCTCTCCCAGCTGATCTTCATCTCCGAGAATATCTGTTAGGATTAAATATTTATCTTGATAGGTTGAAAGTCCCATGGCAATCCCAGCTACATGTTTTTTCATTGGAACCCCAGCATCAAAAAGCGCCAAAGATCCTGCACATACAGTGGCCATAGAGGAGGAGCCATTAGATTCAAGTACATTAGCTACCACTCTTATTATATAGGGAAACTCCTCATCTTTGGGAATAAGTGGCTCTAACGCCCTCTCTGCCAAAGCTCCATGCCCAATTTCTCTTCTTCTGGGAGCTCCCCAAGGACGCGCCTCTCCAGTGCAAAAGGGTGGAAAATTGTAATGTAGAATGAATCTCTTAAAAGTTTCACCCTCAAAAATAGTCTCAACTAATTGAGCTGATTCACTTGACCCTAAGGTAGCCGTTGCCAAGACTTGAGTTTGTCCTCGGGTGAAGATGGCTGAACCATGGGGCCTCTCAAAGGGATGAAGCTCAATGGAAATAGGTCTTATTTCATTATGCCTCCTTCCATCAATTCTAAT
>CALLJI010000118.1 GCA_938091475.1 uncultured Caldimicrobium sp.
AGCAGTGCCCCTACAAATTTTGGGGAAATTCTTAAATTGCCCCTCCTACAATAACTAATGGTAGCCGCAGGCTTTAGCCTGCGGGAAAAACTTGTAGTGGCAAATCACGATTTGCCCAAGAATTCAAATAATTTAGGGGCAGTCCTTGCAGCTGCCCGATTAGGGCACGGCGGTGCGGAGCCCCTACAAAAAATCTGGGGCAGGGCAGATTACCCTTCACTTTATTTGACATTTCAAAATAGCAATTAAAGGTGACATTTAACCACAGGACTTGGTATAAATGATCTATTCCTTAGAGAGCTTGTAAACATACCATATTCTTTGAAGAGCAGTTAAATGGGTAAGAAAAGCCAAAAGGGTTAAGGCTATAAAAATAGTCTCTAAAATCAATGAGAGGATGATGAGAGTAATTCTCTCAAAGCGTGTAAACCATCCTATTTTGCAGGAAAGACCAATCGCCTCTGCCCTTGCTCTGGTATAGCTAACCATTAAAGAACCTGTGATACCTAAAAAGGAAATTACTATTCCTGCTATTGAGCCTTTAAGGATAAAATAATAGGTGAAGGCTAAAAAGAGGAAAATCTCACCATATCTGTCCATAGTAGAATCAAGGAAAGCCCCAAATTTGGTGACTTTATTCCCGGTTCTTGCAAGAAGACCATCAATGGCGTCAAGAGGAGCAAAAACTAATAAAATAAGCCCTGCCATCAAAAACTTTCCCTGAGCAATAAAGAGGGCACTTATTAAAAAACCTGCCAAACAAAGTAGGGTGATCACATTGGGGTGAATATTAAACTGCATAAGTATTCTTACTATAGGAAGAAGCATAGGCTCAGTTGATAATTTAATCTTTTCAGAAATACTAGCTTTACTCATATTTCCTTCTCTCTAATACTCTATATTGAATGGCCTCTGCAAGATGTTCCTTTTTTATTATGTCACATCCCTCTAAATCTGCAATAGTTCTTGCTACTTTAAGAATTTTATGCACAGCCCTGGCAGAAAAACCCATCTTCTCAAGCACCTTCTCTAAAAAAATCTCCCCTCCACTCTCCAGGGTACAAAATTTTTTTATTTCCTTAGGCTTAAGATGCGCATTTAATTTGGTAGTAGTGCCATATCTTCTCTCTTGAATATTTCTCGCTTTTATAATTCTATCTCTTATTTCCTCAGAGGATTCCCCAGCTTGAGCTTTTTCTCTTAAAATTTCTTTGATTTCAACCGGCGGCACTTCAATGTGAATATCAATTCTATCTATAATAGGCCCTGAGAGTTTACTTTGATATTTTTTTATTTCTTGATAAGTGCACTGACAAGCCTTAGTGGGATGTCCTAAATATCCACATTTACAAGGGTTTGCAGCGGCAATTAAAAGAAATTTCGCTGGATAGGTTACAGAATAAGAGGCTCTGGTTATGGTGACCTTTCCCTCTTCTAAGGGTTGTCTCAAAGATTCTATCACATCCCTTCTAAACTCTGGAAACTCATCCAAAAAGAGCACTCCGTTATGGGCCAAACTGATCTCACCTGGTCTTGGTATATTGCCTCCTCCAATTAGTCCAACATCTGAGATTCCAAAATGGGGATTTCTGAAGGGCCTCTGAGTAATAAAAGGCCTCTCTGGGGTTAAAAGTCCTGCTATGGAATAAATTTGGGTTGTCTCCAAAGCCTCTTCATAACTAAGGGGAGGAAGAATACTTGGAAGCCTTTGAGCAAGCATAGTTTTCCCTGCTCCAGGAGGGCCAAGGATGAGTAAATTGTGTCCTCCCGCTCCCGCTATCTCAAAAGCCCTCTTAGCAAGCGCCTGCCCGGCTACCTCACTGAAATCCCCTAAAGGCTCATCCTCTACTGAAAAATCAAGCTCTGCCTCAGTATAGGGAAGTGCAACTCCAAGTTTAAGATAATCCACCACCTCTCTTAAATGCTTAAATCCCAATATTTTTAAATCTCTCACTAAAGAGGCTTCCCTGAGATTGTCATAGGGCAGTATGATTTCTTGTAAATTAAGCTCCTTTGCCTTGAGCACAAAGGGAAGCACTCCCCGTACTCCCTTTAGACTTCCATCTAAAGACAACTCTCCTATAAAGGCTCTCTTTTCTAAGGAATTTTTTTCAATGATTTCACTGCTTGCTAAGATGCCAAGAGCTATGGCCAAATCAAAGCCAGAACCCTCTTTCTTTAGATCTGCTGGCGAGAGATTGATGGTGATTTTTCGCAGGGGAAAATCAAATCCAGAATTTATAAGGGCTGCTCTAATTCTTTCACGACTCTCTTTGATACTGCTATCTGGTAATCCAACAATAGATACCCCTGGCAAACCCCGAGCCACATAAACCTCTACCTCAACTGGGACAGCTTCAAAACCAAGAAGGGTAAAAGAAAGAAGTTTACTTAACATAAGTAAAAAGAGGGTCTAAAGCTTTACACCCCAGACCCTCTTTGAGCTTCAAGTCCTATTTAGGCTTGCGCTTATCCGCCAATAAATTGCATAAATTTGGGAAGAACAGGGTTTGCATAAAGTAAAATCAAGGCAATAACTAAGGCATAGATCACCAGTGTCTCAATTAAAGCGATACCGAGAATCATAGTAACTGTTAACCTTCCAGCAAGCTCAGGATTTCTGGCAATTCCTTCACAGGCACCCGCAGTGGCTAGACCCATACCAATACCACACCCCAGGGCACCTAAACCTACTCCAAGTCCCGCAGCCAAAATAATCGCTGAATAGATACCGAAGCCAGTCACAAACTTATCCCCTGTTGCTTTGGCCACCTCTTCAGCTAAGGCTGGATGAGTTAAAGTAAGGCTCACTAAGAGAATCCCTACAAGTAATAACCACTTCCTCATCTCTACACCTCCTTAATTTATTGGTAATTTTTTATCTTACCAGAAGGCTTTGACCCCCTGATATCCCTTAATGGTGCTCCTCAACTGCTCCTGCAAAATACACTAAACTCAATAACACAAAAATAAAAGTTTGTATAAATGCTACAGCTATACCTAAAATCATCACTGGAAGAGGTGCAAAAAATTTCCCACCTAACATAGTCAAAATGCCTAATAGAATTTCCTTTGATAAGAGGTTGCCAAACAAACGAAAGGAGAGAGAAAGTATTCTTCCCGCATGACTAAAAATCTCTGCTGGTACCATTAGGGGAATTAGCCATGGTATAGGCCCTAAAAAGTCCTTAAAGTAGGAAAGACCTTTGTATTTTAAACCTAAGTAGTGATAGTAAACAATAGTGATTAGAGTTAATCCCAGGGTCACATTGATATTTGCGGTTGGGGACATAAATCCCGGAATTAAGCCCAAGAGATTGGAAAAGAGAATATAAAGGGCACAGGTAGTGATTAATGGGAAAACCGTCGGTGAGAGTTTTTCAAATTTGTCATGGGGAAGGTTGCTCTTTGTAAAATTGTAAATACTCTCTATGGCAAACTCCCAAAGATTTTGAAAAGCGCCTGGTATAAAGTCCCTCTTACTCCTTGCAATTAGGGCTAAAATGATAATAATGGTAACTACAAAATAACTGTGCACCATATGGGGGGCTAATAATTGAGCTAAAACTCCGTATTTTTCTGCCTCTTCATAGAAATGCCATCCCGAGGGCAAACCTAATTTTTCAAGAATAAGACAAAGGAATAAAATAGGATGTTCCATCTTACAACCTCCTTAAAAACTTTCTCTTCTCTTCAACCACATTTTAAGGGTAACTATAAAAATCTGAAAATAAACTAAGGTAAATCCTAAGATTAAAAAAAGGGGTTGCAGAGAGAATTTAGCTATTAGAAAATAGAAAATTATACCCAAAGCTAAAAGCCTAAGATAAGTTTTTACGAGAAAATAGGTTCTCTCTTTCTGATAGGGTCTATCTACACAAAGCATTACATTCTGATAAACCTTCCATAAAAGCTCCTGCCCCTCTTTTCTGAGGGTGATAAAATTAAGATACGCTAAAAGTGCTCCAGCTAAAAAAGAGAGCACTATTTTCAAATCCTGAAAGATGATACCTACACCAAGGGCACCCGTAAAACTTATGAGCAACATATAAAGACTCAGTTCCTTAAATAAAGTTTCTTTAGGATTGATTGGCATCCTTTCCTATGTCCTTTAGTCGCTTTCTACTATAATAAAGGAGGTTTTTTATACCCCCTATAGCACCAAATATAATAAAGAGCGTAGTTATCCAAGGAGAAGTCTTTCCCTTTAGCAGTTTTTCCTCTATGAGCCATCCTGTAATAGCTCCAGCCAAAATTGATCCTATAACTGCAACTCCTATGGTTAAGCCTTCTCCTAAGGCTTTTAATAAAAAACCTATAGTGCTCTCTTTTTTCTCTTTCAATTTATCCTATTTTAAGCTTTTTATTTACTTTATCAATGGCTATTTACAACCATATCTCTTTATGTAGGTTTTTTTTGAAAGGTTATTAAAAATTCATAGCCAATTTTTGCAACTTTTCATTTTTTTTACTTTCAAAATACTCTTTTACTTGTTCAACAAAGGCTTCAAGACGCATTCTAACTCCCATAGCTTTTTGACCATCGCAGGGCACTGTCAAAAGGGGTAATCTTTCTCCTATTTCTTCTCTGATTCTCTTAAGAATAGCAGATTGGACATTTCCTGGCATACAGGCAAAAGGTATGACATTTACTATTCCAGAGACGCCTCTTTCGAGATATTCCACCGCCTTTCCGATGGATAACATCACTTCTCCGCCTTCGTAATCGGGATGAACAAAGGAACTGGCAAATTTCTCCAAATCCTCAATAGTAGGCTCCTTAGCTCTATCACCTAACAAATCCTTTACTATTCTTAGAAAAGCTTCTTCCTCTTGAACTTGGATTTTATTTTCAATAATGAATTTTAGAGTCGCCCCAAGCATTCCAGATTTTTTGGCCCATTTTTTGGAAATAAAATTAATAAAGTATATCCATTCCCCCACAGGAGGCATAAGCACTTCAAGCCCCATATTTTCCAAAGTGCGATATAAATTCTCGTTAGCAAAACGATTATTTCTCACATATATTTCTCCCACTACCCCCACCAAAGGCAATTCTTCATCTCTCCTGGGAATCTTGGCAAATTCCTCTCGAATTTCAAGCATCACCTGAAGAAGATCTCCTCGCTCTTCAAGAGCTTTTTCAATCTTTGAGAGGCTCTCTTTATAAACCCTATCTACTTCCTCCTTGTCTAAGGCATAGGGTCTTATTCTCCTCAAAAGTTTGTCTAAAATATCAACAGCTACAACTCCTCTCCAGGCAAAACGAGTAAAATCTCTTCCTGCAATTCCAAGATCATCGTAAAATTCTATATCCTGTTGGGGTGAGTAAATAGGAAGATTTGTAATACCAAGATCTCTTAAAATTTTTCTCTGAAGCCTATTGTATTGCCCAAATCTGCAAGGTCCAGAACCATCAGGCATAAAAAATACACTCTTTTCTGGATCAAAATTCGGCCGTTGAATCAACTTTATTAAATCCCCTGTAGTTAAAATAGTGGGATAACACTCCTTGCCAGAGGTCCATTTTCTTCCCAGCTCAAGGGATTCCTCATCCGGCTCAGGCAAACACTCTGCCTTGACCCCACAGGCTCTAAAAGCTGCAGCTAAAGCTCTGGCATGATCACACATATAAGGTATATATATAGTTCTTCCCTCAGAAGGGTGTATCTTGTGGCGTGTAAAGTCCCTTTTTAAGTTATAGGTTTTTCTTTTCCCTTTTATGCTATCTACAAAGGCTTCAAGCCTGGTGATTAAACCTGCTTCAGCACTATGCTCATCTACCTCGATTTCAATAAAGGGTTTTCCTGCAAGCAACTCCTCAAAAAAGTGTGCTATGAAAGAATCAGGTCCACAGGAGAAATTAGTAAAATAAATAGGGAAGAGATTTGGATTTTCTCTAAGATAATGAGCTACCAAAAGAAAGCGTTGCCCGTATTCCCAATACATCCCCTCTAAGGTATCTCCATATTTGACTTCATCCAAAGGCAACATATCAATAGGCAGTCCAAGTAAACCAAGCTTTCTAATCTTATGATGCAAGGCAAGGTTTGCTCCTGGATCAAAGGCATTATAAGGTCTTCCCACTATCACAAGAATGATCTCTTTCTCAAAGGCTTTTAATAGTTCCCTACCCCTGGTTTTTAGGTAGTGATGGAAGTCTCTTTGAGCCTCCTCAGCCACCTTCCAGGCCTTTTTCACTTTTTCTACAGGCTCTCCCAAGAGAAGGGCTAAGTTTTTAATTTCTTCATTTAGCACATACCCTTTTCTTCCTAAATGTAGAACTGGAGAAATAACCCTAATTCCCCTTTCTTTAAAATTCAGACTGGCTGGTGTTATCCAGGGTAAGCTTTGTACCCAGGGGCAGATCTTTCCAATTTTTAATTCCTCTACCTCAGGGGGCAAATCAGTAATTTGGGGAAGGAAGAGATTTTTAACCCCTAAGTCAAAGAGCGTTTTTACCTGCCCTAAAGCTATTTTTACGGGAAAACAAGGCTCGGCAGGGGTTAGCTCACATCCTTTTTTAATGATTTCTTTAGAAGTAGGGGGAGATAGGAAGACCTTGTAACCTAACTCTTGAAAGAGGGTAGCAAAGAGGGGAAGCCATTCAAAAAATTGTAGGGCACGAGGTATACCAATTACATCGGAAGAGGACAAATCTATATCTTTTGGAAGGGGCTGTAAATAAGAGAGAAGCTTTTCTGTTCTCTCGAGAGTAGGATTGGGAATGTTTTCATTGGGTTTTCGGTGATCAAGTTCATAACGGTCACAGCGCCCACCATAATAAAAGGGATGAGACCCATCTACTACCACTTTATGAACTTCACATTGATTAGGACAATAATTACACTCAAAGGAGGAAATGAGATACTTCACTTGGGTAAGATCAAAGCCCTTAAACTTAGTAGTTCCCTTGGTTTCCTCCTTAGCAAGCAGGGCAACTCCAATGGCCCCTGTGACCTCATTATTAGGAGGCACTATGATAGGTTTTCCTAATACCTTCTCAAAGGCTGCTACTACTCCCTTGTTAAAAGCTACAGCCCCTTGAAAGAAAATCTTTTTACCAATCTT
>CALLJI010000119.1 GCA_938091475.1 uncultured Caldimicrobium sp.
CTACCATAGAGGATGCCCTCTTTTATCTTCCTCGCACCTACGAAGACCGACGGAAAATTACTCCCATCGGAGATCTGAGAGAATACCAAAAAGCGGTAGTTTTTGGCGAAATTTTAAGAAGTGGCCTTAATTATTATTCCCGAAAAAAGACCTATGAAGTTCTGCTCACAGATGGCACAGGTTTTTTAGTACTCAAGTGGTTTCATTTTAACGAGAAGGTTTGGCGAGGTCTATATCCTATCGGCAAGCGAATCTATGCTATGGGAGAGGTAAGGCGTTTTTTAAAAACTTTGGAGATGCATCATCCGGAAACTTTCACCGAAGATGACGAAGAAAAAATAAATTCAGAGATTGGTACTATCATTCCCCTTTATCCCGGAATTGAAAATGTTCCAGATAAGACTTTGAGAAAAATCTTTCAGGGGATAGCTAAAGAATACTTAGAATATGTAGATAACCTAATCCCTAAGGAGGTTTTGAAAAAGTATAAAATAATACCCCTTAGAGAAGCCCTTAGGAACTTACATTTACCTGAGGCGCATCTTTCTTATGAAGAACTTCTGAGAGAGGATAACCCTTTCTATAAAAGTATTGCCTTTGAAGAGTTATTTTTCTTAGAATTAGGCTTAGCCTTAAAAAAGAGCAAACTTAGAGAAGCAAGCGGTATTGCCTTTAATGTGGAGAGTAAGTTAGTGGAAGATTTTTTGAAAAAGCTACCCTTTGAGTTAACCAAGGATCAAAGGAGAGTCATAGAGGAAATTAAGGCAGATATGGCCTCGGATAAACCTATGAATAGACTTCTCCAAGGAGATGTAGGTTGTGGAAAAACTGTGGTTGCCTTTATAGCAGCTCTAATTGCCATTGAAAATGGTTACCAGGTAGCCCTTATGGCTCCTACAGAAATTTTAGCAGAGCAACACTACCGAAATTTCAGAGCGTATGCCCAGCTTATGCAAGTTCAGACAGCCCTCCTCACAGGGGGAACCCTTCCCTCTAAAAAAAGAGAAATCTATCACGGTCTTACTACTGGATATATAAACTTTGTAATAGGAACGCATGCCCTCTTTCAAGAAAATGTAAGCTTCAAAAAATTAGGTTTAGTAATTATTGATGAGCAACACCGCTTTGGGGTCTTACAGAGAGCTGCTCTCAGAGAAAAGGCAAGAAATCTCTTGCCCGATACCTTAGTGATGACTGCTACACCTATTCCCAGAACTCTTGCCTTAACAGTATATGGAGACTTGGAGGTCTCTATCATAAGAGAAATGCCTGAGGGCAGAAAACCTGTTATCACAAAACTTTTCTTAGGCTACAATAAAGCAAAAGCCTATCAAGAAGTTAAAAGAGAACTTAGCTTGGGACACCAGGCCTATGTAATCTTACCGCTCATTGAAGAATCTGAGGCTTTAAATTTAAAGGCACTCCTTACCTATGGAGAAGAGCTGAAAAATACAGTCTTTTCTGAGTTTAAAGTAGGGCTACTTCATGGTAAGATGAGTTCTTCGGAAAAAGAAAAGGTGATGCAAGCCTTTAAGAGAGGAGAAATAGATGTGCTCATTTCAACCACTGTGGTGGAAGTGGGAGTTGATGTGCCTAATGCTACGGTAATGGTAATTGAACATGCAGAACGCTTTGGGCTTTCACAACTTCATCAATTGAGAGGTAGAGTGGGCAGAAGCGAGAAACAATCTTACTGTTTCCTTATTGCTTATAATATCTCTTTCCAAAGTGAAGCCTACAAGAGATTGCAAATCCTTTGTCAAACCAATGATGGCTTTAAAATCGCAGAGGAGGATCTCAAATTAAGAGGACCAGGTGAAATACTGGGTACTCAACAATCTGGCTTTTTAGAATTTAAAAAGGCTGATCCAGTAAAGGATATAGATTTACTTCTTATGGCAAAAGAGGCAGCCTTTGAGTTTATCAAAAAGTATCCGGATTTAAGGGATTTTCCAGCTCTGAAAGAGGAGCTTTTTAGGAGATGGGAGGAGAGGTTAAAACTCTCTGAAGTGGCATAAATATAGCATTAGCCTATGAGAGGAGGTTCTATGGAAGAAAACTTTAGAATTGGCATTATTGGTGGTGCAGGAAAAATGGGCAAACTTTTTCAAAATTTTTTTCAAAAAAGGGGCTACGAAGTTTTGATAAGCGATAAAGGGATAGGGCTTAGCTTGGAAGAGCTATTGGAAAAAGGCAAGGTTATTCTCCTCTCCCTACCCTTAGAAGTTTTTCCGCAGGTAGTAAAGGAGATGGCTCCTTTAGTGAGTGATTCGCACTGGATTATAGATATTTGTTCCCTTAAATATGAGCCAGCCAAGGTTATGAAAACCCTTTTGAAGAGAGGAGAACTCTTAGCAACCCATCCCCTCTTTGGCCCCTTTGAGAAAGATCTCACTGGAAAAACCATAGCTTACTATCCCTTGAGAGGTAAACATCTCTCCCGCTGGTTTCTCTCTCTTTTGGAAAAGGAGGGATTAAAGGCTGTAAAAATCTCCCCTAAGAAACACGACAAAATTATGGCCTTGGTTCAAGTCCTCAATCATTTTCTCCAAATCCTCATAGCCAAGACTATAAGGGATTCAGGGTTTTCTCTACAAGAAATTTTCTCCCTCTCCACACCAAGCTTTTTAAAACAATTAGAAATCTTGAGAAGGCTTGCCAAACAGGATGAAAATCTCTATGCTTATATTCAGCTAAACAATCCCTTTGGAGCTAAATATAGAAGCATTTTCTGTAAAAATTGTAACTCCTTGAACAAAGCCTTCAAAGGGGAGAAAGCTTCTTCCCTGTTTATAGAAAACTTTCGCCTAGCTAAGGAGATAGCTCAGGAACTTGAGAAATTATTTTCTGTAGAGGAAAACTAAAAGGCTTACTCCCCCCAAAATCATAGCTATGCAGAGGATCTGTCCCATGGTCATCCATCCTAAAAGAAGGGTGAAGCTCTGAGCAGGCTCTCTTATAAACTCAAAGAGAAAACGAAGAATTCCATATAAAATCAAAAAAAGCGCAAATTTGGTGCCCTCTTTCCAGGGTTTATTTCGCAAACTCCATAGTAGCAAAAAGAGAAAGAGTCCGGTGCCAAGAGACTCGTAGAGTTGCACAGGATGTCTGGGTATTGGTCCCCCTTCTGGAAAAATCATTCCCCAGGGCAAATTAGTAGGCTTTCCGAAGATCTCTCCATTGATAAAATTTCCTATTCTCCCAAAAAAAAGCCCCAAGGGAGCTGGAACTACAATGAGGTCTGCCCAGTAGAGAAAGCTTTCTCTTTTTTTCTTAATATAGAAAAAACCAACCAGCAGAGCTCCGATGGCTCCTCCATGAAAGGACATCCCACCCTTCCAAAGAGCTGGAATCTCCCAAGGATGAGTTAGAAAATAATCAGGATAATAAAAAAAACAAAACCCAAGCCTTGCACCAACTATCAGCCCTAAAAAACTATAAAAGAGAAGATTTTCAAGAAAGGGATATAGTTCTCTCTTTCCTCTTTCCTTGAGTTGATAACGACACAAAAAAAGAACACAAAAGAAACTTATCACATACATCAAACCATACCAGCGCAATTGAAGAGGTCCTATTTGAAAGAGTACCGGATCAATTTTGGGATAGGTAAGCATCACAAAGCTCCTTTAGCAGACATTCTTGACATTTAGGCTTCTTGGCAAGACAAATTTTTCTTCCGTGCGCCTGTAAAAGTAGAGGAAAGATAAACCACTCTTCCTTAGGCACAATTTCTAACAATTCCCTTTCAATCTTTTGAGGATCCTTAGATTTAACTAAGCCCAATCTTTGAGAGAGTCGAGATACATGGGTATCCACAGCAATTCCTTCTACTATACCATAGGCATTAGCTAAAACAATGTTTGCTGTCTTGCGAGCCACACCTGGGAGTTCCAGTAGCTCCTCCATATTCTTTGGCACTTCTCCCCCATATTTTTCAACCAGAATTTTACAGGCCTCTTTAATATATCTGGCTTTTTGTTGATAAAAGCCAGTGCTTTTTATATCCTCTGCCAGTTCTTCTAAAGAAGCTTCAGCAAAAGCTTTAGCATTCGGGTATTTCTTAAATAAATCCGGGGTAACTTTATTTACCCTTTCATCAGTGCATTGAGCAGATAAAATAGTTGCTACAAGTAATTGAAGAGGATTTTCAAAATTCAAGGCAATCTTTGCATCTGGGTAAAGTTCTTTAAGCCTCTTAATTATCTCTAATACCTTTTCATTGAGCTCCACCTTTAACCTCCTTTAGCAAATCTTACCCCCTGCACAATTCTATCAATTTTTCAACTTCCCTTTCAAAGACTTTTTCCAATTCCACTTTTCTCTCCTTAAGAAAGGGTTCAACTCCCATCAACTCTTCCCCATTTAATTTAATAAGTAAAGCCTCTGCTCGCTTTACTAAATCCTCAGATTTTGAAGGCAAAAACTCCTCCACTCTTTTAAAAAATCTATATATTCTCTGTAGTCTCTTTACCTGGTAATTAGGTATTTCACTTTTCTCCTCCAGCTTTTCCTCAATCTCCATACAAAGCTTTTTTAATACATCTAAAAGGGGAATTTGGATCTGTTTTTTCAGCTGTTCCTTTAATTGATGAAATTCAAAGGCTAAAGCTATATATCTCTCTTGAGTATAATCTCTGCAGAGAAGATTGTCTCTAAACCATTGAGAAAACTCAAGGGAAAAAAGGTCTTGTGCCTCTAAATAAGAAAAACCCTTCTTTGTAAGTTCTCTCTCTTCAGCCGTAAGGTCTATAAAATACTTTCTTTCAATCCACTCCCAGAGAGAAATTTTGTAAATCCGCAAAAGTGTTGCTAAAAACAGTTTGGGTGTAAATTGTATATTTTTTTCTCTTAAAATTACAAAGCCTCTTCTTTGATAAATTTGATAAAATTTCTCAATCCATTGAAGTGTAAGAAACATCAGTTATTATAATAACAAAGAAAATATGACTTCACAAGCCTTTATTCATTTCTTTTTAACTGATGGAATCAATTTTACAGAAGCAAAAGAGAAGGTTACAAACTTTTTAGATAAATATCAATTAGTAAACTATGATAAATATCATATCGACACAAAGGAAAGCTTTATTGCTACTGATAAAATTTTTTGGACATATCTTGAAAATGCTTTAGCCAAAAATAAATCTATTCTTAAGGATTATCTTAACCAATTAAGTCTGGAAGGAGCTATTTCAAGTATTTTTGATGTTGAAAACATACCTCAAGGCTACCTCAGCAAATTATTTCACTTAATTGCACATTTAGTGGATGGCTTTTTTGGTATAGATTCTTATTTCTATAATCTTATTGAAGATTCTCATTTTATTAGTCCGGTTTTAATGAAAAAACTTAAAGAGGACCCGAGTAAGTATTTTTTAATTAAGGTTCTCGCTGAGTTTTATGAACCCACCTATTATTTTGAATTACTAAGCCCTAAAAAATTTTTTAAGAAGTAACTTTTCTGAATTAAAGTAGGGGCAATTCACGAATTGCCCC
>CALLJI010000120.1 GCA_938091475.1 uncultured Caldimicrobium sp.
ATCTTTGACATAAATAAAATCTCTTAGTTGACCACCATCTTCAAAGTCTGGATGATAGGATTTAAAGAGTTTAACCTTTCCTTCTCTCTTTATTTGTTCATAAGCCTTTAGAGCCACACTTCTCATTTCACCTTTATGAAACTCTCGCTCCCCAAAGACATTAAAATACTTTAATCCTACAATATGATTTAAGAATCCCTTTTGATAGGCCCAGAGATCAAAGAGATGTTTGAAAAAACCATAAGGATTTAAAGGCTTTAATTTGAAGAGAAAATCTTCTCTATCAGAAAAACCCAAAGAACCATCTCCATAAGTTGCTGCAGAGGAGGCATAGATAAATCTAATATTATGTTTTAAGGCAAATAAGCATAAGGTTTGAGAATATTTGTAATTGTTTTTATAGAGAAAATGTAAATCCTTAACTGTTGTATCACTGCAAGCCCCAAGATGAATGATAGCTTTAATATCTTTTATTTTTTCTTCTTGAATTAAATTTAAAAATTCCTCTTTATCTATGAAATCTTCAAATTTTAGTCCAACCAGATTTTTCCATTTATTTCCTTGGGAGAGATGATCTACCACTATAATCTTTTCTTCGCCCCTTTGATTTAAAGCCCAAATCACATTTGACCCAATAAATCCTGCTCCTCCAGTAACTACAATTTTTTTTCTCACCAGGGCCTCCTTTTTTGCATAAAAATATAAAATTTAATTCTTCAAATTGCAAGGTCTAATTTTTTATATGTGGTTCCTATGTTAAAAGGTCACTCAATTTCTATTTTAAAAGGTCATTTTGTAGGGGCAAGACTTATCCCTGCCTAATGATTGAAAAACCTGTAGGGGCACAGCACCGCCGTGCCCAAGGGTTTAGATTGTAGGGGCAAGGCTCGCCCTTGCCCAAAAAATGTTTCCTTTGTAGGGGCGATTCACGAATCGCCCAATTTATGAGGGCAAATCGTGATTTGCCCCTACAAATTGGGGCAATTCTTGAATTGACCATACCTTTTTTGATATTTCGGGCACAGCATGCTGTGCCCCTACTTTTTCTTATTTTTCCATTAATCCAAAAAAATGTAGATGGTACTACACGCCGTGCCCATATTGGGCAAGCGCAAGGATTGCCTTATTCTATTTAGAAGGCTTACAGAAGGGATGGGTAGTATTTTGAAGACAAAAGATTTTAATTTCTTCTGAAAGGAATCCTTTAGTTTCAAGCTCCATTTGTTTTAATATATGCCATTGTTTGCAAATTTGATCTTCTGGTTTTATTTTATTACAATAGGTATTTATATCCGTTTTATTTTTCTTTTGACAAAAGGGATCCTTTGGCTGAGACTCACAATATTTTTTTATACTTAAATAAAGATGGCTTTTTAATTCCAGTAATTTTTTTTGGGTGTCCCACCATTTTTCACAATAATTATTCTCTGGCTGTATTTTACTACAAAAAAGATTTATTTCCGAAGATGTTCTAATCTTGGTTTTAGTTGGATTATTAGTATAACCCTTTTTCCATAAAAAAATTTCTCCAAACAATATAAATATAGTTATAATGATTTTAAAATATTTAGCCATAATCTATAAAGTTATTAACAAAAATTATGCCTTATTTAGGGTATAAATGCTTTTGGCAATTAGGATGTAATCATTTTACATATTTTACAAAAGTGTCTATTTTTTTTCAACCAATTTGTAGATTTTTTCTTTAATACTATTTACAGAGAGGCCATATTTATGACGCAGTGTTTTTAGATCTCCGTGTTCTATGAATTTGTCAGGTAGAGCAATTTTGTCGAAGAAAAGACACAGGTTTTCTTCTGCTATTAATTCGGCAATAGCAGAAGAGAGGCCACCTATAAGGGAATTTTCCTCAATAGTGAGGACTCTTTTGGTATTTTTAAGATATTTTAAAATAGTTTCCCTGTCTAAAGGCTTCAAAAATCTAACATTTATCAGGGTGACTGTGAGTCCTTCTTTTTCGAGCTCCAAAGCTGCCTCAAGGGCAAGGTACACGGGATAACCAATGGCAAGTATCACTACATCTTTGCCTTCTTTGAGGACTTCTGCCTTACCTAAGGGTATTTCAATAAATTCTTTATCTAAAGGAACGCCAATTCCAACACCTCTTGGATATCTGATGGCACAGGGGTTGTCATATTTAAGGGCGCTGTAAAGCAAATGTTGTAGTTCATTTTCATCTTTGGGGGCGCAGACGATTAAATTAGGAATAATTCTTAAATAGGACAGATCAAAAGCTCCATGATGGGTTGGCCCATCTTCTCCTACCAGCCCAGCTCTATCAATAGCAAAAATAACCTTGGCTTGATTTAAGGCTACATCATGAATAATCTGATCATAGGCTCTTTGAAGAAAAGTAGAATAAATAGCGCAAACGGGAATAAAGCCTTCCAAGGCTAATCCAACAGCAAAGGTTACTGCATGTTGTTCGCAGATACCTACATCAAAAAATCTCTCTGGATATTTTTGAGCAAATTCCTTAAGCCCGGTCCCTGTTTTCATAGCAGCTGTTATAGCAATTATTCGTGGTTCAATTTCGGCTAATTTAACCATAGTCTTACCAAAGACCTCTGTATAAGTAGGTAGAGCTTTTTCTTCTTTGATAGGTCTTCCAGTTTCAATTTTAAAGGGACCTATGCCATGAAAGGTTTCAGGGTCAGCTTCCGCAGGTGGATACCCCTTTCCTTTTTTAGTTAATATGTGGAAAAGTACAGGTCCCTTTAAATGTTTTAAATTGTTTAAGATTTCAATTAAAGTTTCTAAGTCATGACCATCCACTGGACCGATATATTCAAAATTAAGAGCGGTAAATAAGGCTCCAGGAGTTACCGCCATCTTTAATAGATCTTCGCCCTTCTTTAAAAAATGTAAAAGGTTTTCTCCTCCAGGAAATTTAGGCACAATTTTTTCAATTTCCTTTCTGATGAATCTCGCTAAATTTCCTGTCATTCTCTTGGAAAGAAATGAGGAGAGGGCCCCTACATTTGGGGAAATAGACATTTCATTATCATTAAGGATGATTAATAAATCTTCTTTGAGATAGCCAGCATTGTTCAATGCTTCAAGTGCCATCCCCGCAGTGATTGATCCATCTCCTATAACCACTATTATTTTTTCCTCTTCCCCTTTTAGCCTTTTTGCAACACTCATTCCTAATCCAGCAGAGATAGAAGTTGAGCTATGCCCAGTATCAAGCACATCGTATATGCTTTCAGCTCTCTTTGGAAAGCCTGCAAGACCACCATAAGTTCTAAGACTTTTAAAGGCCTCTCTTCTACCTGTAATAATTTTGTGAACATAACTTTGATGACCCACATCCCAAATAATTTTGTCTTTAGAAGTATCAAAGACATAATGAAGGGCAAGGGTTATCTCAACTACCCCTAAATTAGGGGCAAGATGCCCGCCCTTCTCTGAGACTACCTCAAGAATATATTTTCTTATCTCTTCTGCCAATAATTTTAATTGGGAAAGTTTAAGTTTCTTTAGATCCTGAGGTGAATTTATTTGAGATAGAAGACCCATATTAATTTACCCTATTTAGGAGATAAAGAGTCAGGATTTCCAAGATTTTAGCTTTTTCTTCGAGAGGTTTAAGGGTTTCGATAGCAGTGTTTGCAGTAATTTGTGCCAACTCTTTAGTTTTGTTAAGACCAAATAGGGAAGGATATGTAAGTTTTTTCTTCTTTAAATCGGATTTCACTGGTTTTCCCAAGGTTTTTTCATCTCCCACTAAATCTAAAAAATCATCTACTATTTGAAAGAGAAGACCTAAGTGATAACCAAATTTGGAAAGCACTCGGAGATGAGAGCTCGGGGCATTAGCAAGCAAAGCTCCACTTAAAAGGGAGGCCCTAATTAAGGCCACAGTTTTATGTGTATGAATCCATTTTAGTTTTTTATAACTGCCCCTTTTCCCTTCTGCTAAGAGGTCTGCCATCTGTCCACCTACCATTCCATTAAATCCAACTGCAGTAGCTATGCAATGGATAGCCTTTATAAGAAGAAAGGGATCTATTCTTTTTATTAGGTCTGGATGGGTAAACCATTCAAAGGCAAGGGCCTGTAAACCATCTCCTGCTAAAATAGCTGTAGCTTCACCATAAACTTTATGACAGGCAGGTTTACCTCTCCTGTAGTCATCATCATCCATAGCGGGCAAATCATCATGAATAAGAGAATAAGTATGAATACACTCAATCCCACAGGCAAAGAGTAAAACCTCCTCAGAGTTGTCTTTATAGAGCTCATAGCCTATTAAACATAAAATGGGTCTAATCCTTTTTCCACCAGCCATTAAACTATATTGAGCTGCTTCCAAAACTCTCTTGCCGTAACTTCCTTTCTTGGGAAAATAATCCTCAATGGTTTTCTCGATCTTTGAGCGTTTTTCTTCTAAATAATTTTTCAATTCTTCAAAGTTAACCATTTTTTAAGATATTCTTTGCCTCTTCCAGAGATTTCAAATAAAAACCTTCCTTTCCCTTTAAAATAACCTCTACCCTCTGTCTGGCTTCTTTGAGTTTTTCTTCACAAAAGGTGATTAAAGTTAGCCCCTCTTCATAAAGAGATAAAGCCTTTTCTAAGTCTAAGTCTTTTTCCTCAAGTGCCTTTATAATTTCTTCAACCTTTTTTAAAGCCTCCTCAAAGGAATACTCAATTGTCATACTCTATGCCCCTTTAATCTTTATTAATTACTCTTACTAAGAGTCTTCCTTTGTGTAAAATTATCT
>CALLJI010000121.1 GCA_938091475.1 uncultured Caldimicrobium sp.
AAGACAACGCTGACGAGTGCTATAACGAAGGTATTGTCAACCAAGAGATTTGCGCAGTGGGTACCCTTTGATAACATAGACAAGGCACCTGAGGAGAAGGCAAGGGGTATAACGATACAGCTTGCGCATGTGGAGTATGAGAGTGAGAAGAGGCATTATGCGCATATAGATTGTCCTGGGCATGCGGATTATATTAAGAATATGATCACGGGTGCGGCTCAGATGGATGGGGCAATTTTGGTGGTAGCGGCTACAGATGGTCCGATGCCACAGACGAGGGAGCATGTATTATTAGCCAGGCAGGTGAATGTGCCTGCGATAGTGGTATTTATGAACAAGGTAGATATGGTAGATGATGCGGAGTTATTGGATTTAGTGGAGTTAGAGGTGAGGGAGTTATTGGGGAAGTATGGATTTCCTGGGGATGAGGTGCCGGTGATAAGGGGAAGTGCGTTAAAGGCTTTGGAGTGTGGATGTGGGAAGGAGGAGTGTCAGTGGTGTGGACCGATATGGCAGTTAGTGAAGGCGATGGATGAATATATACCTGAGCCTGTGAGGGATGTGGACAAGCCCTTTTTGATGCCTGTAGAGGATGTATTTAGTATTAGTGGAAGGGGTACGGTGGTAACAGGAAAGGTTGAGAGGGGGGTGCTTAGGCCTGGAGAGGAGGTAGAGATAGTAGGGCTTAGGCCTACGGTGAAGACGGTGGCAACGAGTTTAGAGATGTTTAGGAAGATATTGGATGAGGCTTTACCTGGAGACAATGTAGGGGTGTTATTGAGGGGAATAGGTAAGGATGATGTGGAGAGGGGGCAGGTATTGGCGAAGCCTGGGAGTATAAAGCCATATAACAAGTTTAAGGCAGAGGTATATGTATTGAAGAAGGAGGAGGGGGGGCGTCATACGCCCTTTTTTAATGGGTATAGGCCACAGTTTTATTTTAGGACTACAGATGTGACAGGGGTGGTAAAGTTGCCTGAGGGAGTGGAGATGGTAATGCCTGGTGACAATGTGGAGTTAGAGATTGAGTTGATAAAGCCTGTGGCGTTAGAGGAGGGTTTGAGGTTTGCCATTAGAGAGGGAGGAAGGACCGTTGGAGCAGGAGTTGTAACTAAGATCATAGAATAAAGGAGTGAGGAGTTTCAAAAATGATATACTCGCCAAGAATAAGGATTAAACTTAAAAGTTTTGATCATAGGATATTGGATAAGTCTGTAGTTGATATAGTGCAAACAGCTAAAGAGACGGGCGCAAAGGTAGTTGGACCTATTCCATTGCCTACCAAAATTAGTCGTTGGACGGTGCTTAGATCTCCTCATATAGATAAAAACTCCAGAGAGCAATTTGAAGTAAGGGTGCACAAGAGGCTTATAGAGATATTAGAACCTACCCAGCAAACGATTGATGCACTTATGCAATTAGAATTGCCTGCTGGGGTTGAGGTTGAAATAAAGACTTAAGCCAAAGGGAGTGATAGATATGCAGATAGAGGGTCTTATAGGAAGAAAACTGGGGATGACAAGAATTTTTGATGAAGAAGGAAATAGTATTCCCGTTACTGTCTTAGAAGTTGGCCCTTGTGCTGTGGTTCAAGTAAAGACACCGGAAAGGGATGGTTACAGAGCAGTACAGTTAGGGTTCAAACCTAAGAAATTAACTAAATGCACCTTACCTATGATTGGACATTTTCTTAAGGCTGGCTTTGACACGGGATTTTATTTGCTGAAAGAATTTGAGGTAGAGGACATACAGGGCTTTCAACCTGGACAAATTATATCTTTGAAAGATTTAGAGATTCCTAAGGGAACCAAGGTAGATATTGCTGGAATTAGTAAAGGTAGAGGTTTTACTGGGACGATTAAGAGATGGAATTTTCAGAGACAGCCAATGAGCCACGGTGCAAAAAAAGTTCACAGAAAGAGAGGTTCAAGTGGTGCAAACACTTTTCCTGGTAGAGTTATTCAAGGTAAGACAATGGCTGGTCACTATGGTGGAGAGCAAGTAACTATAAAGAATTTGACGGTGGTAGAGGTAATTCCGGAGAAAAATTTATTATTAGTTAAGGGAGGAGTCCCAGGTGCACCTAACGGTTATGTTATGGTTTATTTTAAGTAAGGAGTTGAGAATATGGGAGAAATAAAGGCAAAGTTAATAGACCATCAAGCAGAGGTTACAGGTGAAATAGCTTTACCTGAAGATATATTCGGTGTGGTACCCCGAGATGGAATTCTGAATGAAGTTGTGAGATGGCAAAGAGCAAGGTGGAGAAGTGGCACAGCTAATACTAAAACCAGAAGTGAAGTAAGAGGTGGTGGAAGAAAGCCCTGGCCACAGAAACATACCGGAAGAGCAAGGCAGGGTTCAATTAGGGCGCCCCAGTGGGTAGGTGGAGGAGTTGTACATGGACCTAAACCAAGGAGTTATGAATTTAAGTTGAATAAAAAGGTAAGACGATTAGGTCTAAAAATGGCCCTCTCAAGTAGGGCATTAGTAGATAGGTTGTTTGTGGCAGAAGGCTTTCCAGAGATAGATAATCCAAAAACAAAAATTATGAAAAATTATTTAAGAAACTTAGGGACGGAATCAGTCCTAATTGTCTTGCCAGAGAGAAATAGAAGTTTAGAAAAAAGTGTGAGTAATTTACCTAAGGTTAAGGTGTTAGCCGTAGAGGGCTTGAATGTATATGATATTTTGAATTATGAGCATTTAATCATCGACAAAGAAGCTCTCTCAAAAATAGAAGCTAAGTTAAGGAGATAACCTATGAAGGACCCAAGAACTATCATTATTGCACCTATAATAACTGAAAAATCTATGTTGCTTAAAGAGAAAAATAATCAAGTTAGCTTTTGGGTACATCCAAATGCTAATAAAATCGAAATAAGAAAAGCGGTGGAAGAGCTTTTTAAAGTTAAGGTAATAGATGTCCAAACTATAAGGGTTAAGGGTAAACCTAAGGGTGGTTTTAGGAATCCCGGTAGAACAAGCCTTAGAAAGAAGGCTATTGTGAGATTAGCCCAAGGGCAAACAATTGAATTTTTTGAAACCATTTAAAAAGGGGGCTATAGGAGATGCCAATAAAAAAGTGCAAGCCTACTTCTTCGGGAAGGCGTTTTCAATCTTATTTAATTAATCCAGAGCTTTCTCAAAAGGACCCAGAGAAGTCTCTTACGGAACCATTAAAGAAAAGTGGGGGTAGAAATAGTGATGGTAGAGTTACGGTTAGATTTAGAGGAGGCGGTCATAAAAGATTATATAGAATAATTGATTTTAAAAGAAACAAAGACAATATTCCAGCCAAGGTTATAGCTTTAGAATACGACCCTAATAGATCAGCCAATATTGCCTTACTTCAATATGCGGATGGAGAAAAAAGATATATATTAGCGCCTCATGGATTAAAGGTAGGGGATGAAGTGATTTCTGGGGAAAATGTAGACATTAAGGTAGGCAATGCTTTACCTTTAAAGAATATACCAGTTGGAACTATGGTGCATAATGTGGAATTGCGTCCTGGTAAGGGTGGACAGTTAGCTCGTTCAGCTGGAGCTTTCGCCCAAATTCTTGGAAAAGAAAAAGATTATGTTATATTAAGAATGCCTTCAGGCGAGATAAGAAAAGTTTTAGATACCTGTAGGGCAACCATTGGTCAGGTAGGAAATTTGGAATGGGAGAATATTGTATGGGGAAAGGCTGGAAGGATGCGGTGGAGAGGAAGGAGGCCCCATGTAAGGGGTGTTGCTATGAATCCTGTGGATCATCCTTTAGGTGGAGGAGAAGGAAGGACACATGGTGGTAGGCATCCCTGTTCTCCTTGGGGACAATTAAGCAAAGGTTTAAAGACGCGCAGGAAAAAGGCCTCTGACAAATTAATCCTTCAGAGAAGAAAAGGTAAATAGAATTTAAAGGGGTGAGCTAAATGCCAAGGTCTAAGAAAAAAGGTCCTTTTGTAGATGAGCATTTATTTAAAAAGGTTTTGAAGGCAAAAGAAAGTGGCGATAAGAAACCTATAAAGACTTGGAGCAGGCGTTCCACTATTCTACCAGAAATGGTTGGTCTTACCTTTGCTGTGCATAATGGGCATAAATTTATACCAGTTTATGTGACTGAGAATATGGTTGGGCATAAACTTGGTGAATTTGCCCCTACGAGAACCTATAAAGGCCATCCTGCTGATAAAGGAAAGGTGTCTGGAGTTAAAAAGAAATAAAGGAGGATAAAGTTGAGGGCTAAAGCAACTGCCAAATATATTTTGATATCTCCTTATAAAGCTCGCTTAGTGATAGATTTAATCAGAGGAAAGCGGGTAGAGGATGCACTTAATATTTTGGAAACAACTCCTAAAAAGGCTTCAAGATTAATTAAAAAGGTATTGCTTAGTGCAGTAGCTAACGCTGAGAACAATTATGGGATGGATGTTGATAAGTTAGTTGTTTCAGGAGCCTATGTGAATGAAGGCCCAAGACTGAAGAGGGTATGGCCAAGAGGCTGGGGTAGAGCAAGCAGAATTTTAAGAAGAATGAGTCATATCACGATTGAGGTTGAAGAATTAACTGAAAAAGGCCAAAGGAGGTAAACCTTGGGACAAAAGGTAGATCCAAGAGGATTAAGATTAGGTATAACCAGAACTTGGGAATCTCGCTATTATACTCTACCTTCAGAGATGCCTAAGTTTGTATATGAAGATTATTTAATAAGAAAATTTATTAAAGAGAAATATTATCATGCTGGAATACCTAAAATTGAAATTGAGAGGGCAGGCAATAGTGTAAAGGTAATCATTTTCTCTGCCAGGCCTGGGATAGTAATCGGAAAAAAAGGGGCAGAGATAGAAAAAATCAAGAAGGAATTGCAAAGCAAGTTTAAGGAGAGGGAAATTGAAGTAACGGTTGAAGAGGTTAGAAGACCTGAACTTGAAGCTCAATTGGTAGCAGAAAATATTGCTCAACAAATTGAGAAAAGAGTATCCTTTAGAAGAGCTATGAAGAGAGCGGTAGCTTTGGTTATGAGATTTGGTGCCCAGGGTATAAAGGTGCAATGTTCTGGCAGATTGGGTGGAGCAGAAATAGCAAGATCAGAGTGGTATAGAGTGGGAAGAGTACCTTTGTCAACACTTAGAGCTGATATTGATTACGGTTTTGCTACAGCGGTTACCAAATATGGTAGTATAGGCGTTAAGGTTTGGATTTTTAAGGGAGAAGTATTACCTGAGAGACCTGGTCAAGAAAGGATGGTTATATAAATTTTGAAGTGAGGTGAAAAGATGTTATTACAACCTAAAAAAACCAAATATAGGAAAATGCATAAAGGACGAGTAAGAGGGGTTGCCACAAGGGGTAACACTCTGGCATTTGGTGATTATGGTTTGAAGGTTTTAGAGGGTGGTTGGATTACCTCTCAACAAATAGAAGCGGGTCGTGTGGCTATTGTAAGAACTGCCAGGAAGGGAGCTAAGATTTGGATTAGGATTTTTCCTGATAAGCCCATCACAAAGAAGCCTGCAGAAACTCGTATGGGGAAGGGAAAGGGTCCTGTAGAGGGATATGTAGCTGTGGTTAAGCCGGGGAAAATAATCTATGAAATTTCAGGAGTACCTAAAGAGGTTGCTATGGAGGCTTTAAGGCTTGCTGCAGCTAAGCTACCTTTCAAATGTAAGATAGTAAGTAGGGAGGAACTTTAATGAAGGTTAAGGAGTTAAGGGAGTTATCACTTCCAGAATTAAAGGAAAAGTTAAGGGAGTTAAGACAGGAAATATTTAATCTAAGATTCCAAAGAACCATCCACCGTTTGGAAAATCCAATGAAAATTAGAAACTTAAGAAGAGATATAGCAAGGGTACTTACTGTGATAAGAGAAAAAGAGCTAAATTTGAAGAAAGGGGTAAGTTAGAATGGGTAAAAGGAAAGAGCTGATTGGAGTGGTGGTAAGTGATAAAATGGATAAGACAGTTGTAGTAATGGTAGAAAGCTTAGTAAAGCATCCCCTTTACGGCAAGTATATTAAAAAGAGAAAGAAATATATGGCGCACGATGAAAAGAATGAGTGTAAAATAGGCGATAGAGTTATGATAGAAGAGACAAGACCTTTGTCCAAGAGAAAAAGATGGAGAGTCAAAGAGATTTTAGAGCGCGCCAAGGTATTAGAAACTGAGATGGAGAGTAAGGGAGGTGTTTCTCTATGATTCAACAACAGACTTATTTAAATGTGGCTGATAATTCTGGAGCTAAGGAGCTCTTGTGTATTCGTGTGCTTGGAGGATCTGGTAGAAGATATGGTAGTGTAGGAGATATTATTGTAGCCTCAGTTAAGGATGCCCTTCCTAATTCTAAAGTTAAAAAGGGAGATGTGGTAAAGGCTGTGATTGTTCGTACCAAGAAAGAGGTGCAAAGACCAGATGGGACTACTATTAGATTTGATGAAAATGCTGCGGTAATAATTAATCAATATAAAGAACCCGTAGGCACGCGTATTTTTGGACCTGTAGCAAGGGAATTGAGAGCTAAAGGCTTTATGAAGATAATTTCCCTTGCTCCCGAAGTATTATAGGAGGACTTATGATTAAAAAAGGTGTAAACAAGAAATTGCCTAAGCCGCACGAAGCTAAATGTCATGTTAAAAAGAATGATATGGTGGTAGTGATAGCTGGCAAGGATAAAGGAAAAATGGGTAAAGTTTTGCAAGTTTTTCCGCGCAAGGGAAGAGCAGTGGTAGAAGGAATAAATATTGTTAAGAGACATATGAAACCTACTCCTTATAGTAGCGGTGGTATTATTGAGAAGCCTGCTCCTATCCATGTGTCTAATCTTATGCTTTATTGTCCAAAGTGTAAGAGAGGAGTTAGGGTGTCTCGTAAGTTTTTAGAGGATGGAACAAAGGTTAGGGTTTGTAAAAAATGCGGAGAAATTATTGAACCAAAGGAGTAAGGAAATATGGATCTAAGGGAAAGATACCATAAAATAGTTAAAAACAATCTGTTAGAAAGATTTAAATATAATAACATACATCAAGTTCCTAAGATTGAAAAAATTGCAGTGAATATGGGATTAGGAGAGGCTGTAGCTAATCCCAAGCTTATTGATCAAGCGATAGTTGAGCTTGCACAGATCACAGGGCAGAGACCAAAGATATGTAAAGCCAGAAAGTCTATTGCAGGGTTTAAATTGAGAAAGGGTGTACCTATTGGGGTTATGGTGACCTTGAGGGGTAAGAGAATGTATGATTTTTTAGCCAGACTTATACATGTTGCCCTACCAAGGGTTAGAGATTTTAAAGGACTTCCCAGATCAGGTTTTGATGGCAGGGGCAATTATACCCTTGGCATTACTGATCATACAATTTTTCCTGAGATAGATTCAAGCAAAGTTGAAAAAATTAAGGGAATGAGTATCACCATAGTGACTACTGCCAAGACGGATGAAGAGGCCTATGAGCTTCTTAAAGAGATGCAGATACCTTTTAGGAGGTAATATAAATGCCAAGAAAAGCGCAGATTGAAAAGGCAAAAAGAGAACCCAAATACGCAGTTAGGAAGAGAAATAGATGTTCTGTTTGTGGAAGGCCAAGGGCATTTATAAGAAGATTTGGATTGTGTAGGATGTGTTTTAGAAAACTTGCCTCTGAGGGTAAGCTTCCTGGGGTAATAAAAGCAAGTTGGTAAGGGAGGTTATGAGGAAATGATGACGGATCCTATTTCTGATATGTTAGCAAGAATTTCTAATGCACTCAAGGCGAAGAAAAAGAGTGTGGTGGTACCAGCCTCTAAAATGAAGCTTGAAATTGTGAGAATTTTAAAGGAAGAAGGATATATTGAAGATTATAAGTATCTTGAAGAAAAGCCCCAGGCAAAGATAGAAATTATTTTAAAATATGATGAGCAAAAGAGGGGAGTTATCTCTGGTTTGAGAAGGGTCAGTAAGCCAGGAAGAAGGATTTATAAGGGTTACAAAGCACTTCCTAAAGTATTAGATGGATTAGGGACTGCAATTTTATCCACTTCTCAAGGTATAATGACGGATTATGAAGCTCGGAAAAGAAAAATTGGTGGTGAAGTAATTTGTGAAATTTGGTAAAGAGGTGAAAAGAGATGGCTGAGGTTTCCCGTTTAGGTAGAAAGCCCGTTTCCATACCCAATGGGGTAAAAGTTGAATTAAAAGAGGATGGCACAATTAGGGTTGAGGGACCAAAGGGCAAGCTTGAAAAAAAACTACCACCTTTGGTGCAAATAAGCCTTGAGAACAATGAAATCATAGTGCAAAAGGCTCCGGTACAGAAAAAACTCCAAAATAAAGCTAAAGCTTTTCAGGGGTTAGCAAGGGCGATAATTAATAATATGGTTACCGGTGTTACTCAGGGTTTTACAAAATCCTTAGATATAGTTGGGCTTGGTTATAAAGCAGAGGTTAAGGGTCAGGAATTGATCCTGTCTTTGGGATACTCACATCCTATTAATTTCCCTCTTCCACCTGGAATAGTAGCTAAAACAGAGAAGGGAACTGATCCAGTACAGGTAAGAATTATTTTAGAAGGAATAGATAAAGAACTTTTGGGGCAAGTAGCTGCAAATATTAGAAAACTTAGACCACCTGAACCTTATAAAGGAAAGGGAATTAGATATACAGGGGAAGTAATACTTAGGAAAGCTGGAAAATCTGGAAAGGGTGGTAAAAAATAAAGGGGAGTAAAGGAGTATGAAGCCAGAAATTAAAGAAGAAAAGAGATTAAAAAGAAAAAGAAGGGTAAGGAAAAAAGTTATAGGGACAGCGGATAGACCAAGGGTTTCAGTTTTTAGAAGCAAAAAGCAGATTTATGCTCAAATTATTGATGATTCACTTGGGCATACAATAGTGGCCTGTTCTTCATTAACACCTGAGCTTAGAGAGAGAATTAAGGAATTGAAGGAAAAGGGAGAAACTAAAAATAAAGTGGAAATAGCTTTTTTAGTAGGAAAATATTTGGCTGAGAAGGCTAAGAGTAAAGGGATAACAAAGGTAGTTTTTGACAGGGCTGGCTATAAATATCATGGCAGAGTTAAGGCTTTAGCTGATGGGCTTAGAGCGGGTGGATTAGAATTTTAAAAGATAGAGAGGAGGTGTAATCTTGGCAAAGTTAGGTGAAGAGCTGATTGAAAAAATCATTCAAATAAGGAGAGTAACCAAGGTTACTAAAGGTGGAAAAAAGTTAAGATTTGCAGCCTTAGTGATTGTAGGAGATGGTAAAGGAAAGGTAGGTTTTGCCTTGGGAAAAGCTCCCGAAGTGCCGGATGCCATAAGAAAGGCTATAGAGAGAGCCAGAAAAAATATGATAGCTATTCCCATTATAAAAGGCACGATACCGCATAGTATTAAGGCTGATTTTGGATCTACTAATATTTTGCTTAAACCAGCTCCCTCTGGAACAGGAGTTATTGCAGGTGGCACGGTTCGTGCTATAATGGATGCAGCTGGAATAACGGATATTGTTACTAAAGCTGTTGGAAGCACCAATCCTCACAATCTTGTAAAGGCCACTTTTAAGGCTCTTACAAATTTGCAGAGCCTTGAATATGTTGCCAAAAAGAGAGGAAAAACCGTAGAGGAAATTCTTGAGAGGATTAGGCTATGAAAAAGGTAAAGATTACTTTAAAGAGAAGTAGATTTGGTTGGAAACCAGACCAAAGAGAAACAGTTAAAGGCTTGGGTCTTAAAAAGCCAGGTCAAGCAGTTATAAAAGAGGATACTCCGGCTATTAGGGGAATGATCAAAAAAATAAGACATATAATTGAGGTGGAGGAAGTAAATGAGTAAACTCATAAAGTTAGATAATTTAAAACCAGACATAGGAGCTAAGCATAGAAAAAAAAGGGTTGGTAGAGGGCAAGGTTCTGGTCATGGTAAGACATCATGTAAAGGGCATAAGGGACAAAAGGCTCGGACTGGCTTAGACATAAGACCTGTTTTTGAAGGAGGACAAACCCCTATCATCAGAAGAGTACCTAAAAGGGGTTTTAAGAATATTTTTAAGATAGCTTATACTGTAATAAACATAAAAGACTTAGTATCTAAATTTAAGTCCGGGGAAGTAGTTGACTTAGAGTCTCTTAAAGAGAGAGGTTTACTAAAAGAATTAAAAAAAACAGTGAAATTATTAGGGGAAGGTGAAATAGATTTTCCTTTAATAGTTAAAGTTCATTCCGCTTCAAAGAGTGCAGTTGAGAAGATTGAAAAAGCAGGCGGTAAAGTAGAGTTTGTCTCTTAAATTGAGGAGATTAAATTAGTGTGAAGGGAACAGAAGGTCTTTTTAGTTTTGCCAATATACCTGAATTAAAGAGAAGATTATTTTATCTTTTCTTAGGGCTTGCTATATATAGATTTGCCATTCATATACCAGCTCCTGGGATTAATTCAGAAGCCTTCTTAGAGTTTTTCCAAAGGGCAGGTGGTACTCTTTTTGGATTTTTGGATATATTTTCTGGAGGGGCGCTAAGTAGATTTTCTATTTGTGCCCTTGGAGTTATGCCCTATATTAGTGCATCCATTATTATGCAACTTATGACAGTTGTTTTTCCCAACATTAAAGAATATTACAAAGAGGGTCCAGAGGGAAGAAGAAAGATAGCCTATTACACGCGCTATTTAACTGTTCTTATTTGTCTTATTCAGGGATTTGGAATTGCAGTAGGACTTGAGAGGATGGTATCTCCTTCAGGTCTACCTATTGTAGCTGATCCTGGGTGGAGTTTTAGATTGATGACGATGATTACTCTCACAGCGGGAACTCTTTTTTTAGTGTGGTTAGGCGAACAGATGACTGAGCATGGCATAGGAAATGGCATCTCAATAATCATCTTTGCAGGTATTGTAGCAGGAATTTTCCCGGCTATTAGTAGAACCCTTAGGTTTTTCCAAACAGGGGAATTTTCTCTATTTTTGGTATTGTTAATTTTACTTCTCCTTTTTGGAATTTTGGCCTTTACTTGTTTTATGGAGTTATCCCAGAGACGAATACCAGTGCATTATGCTAAGAGACAAGTAGGAAGGCAAATGGTAGGAGGGCAGACCAGCTATTTACCTTTAAAGATAAATAGTTCTGGGGTTATTCCACCCATATTTGCATCATCTATTCTTATGTTTCCAGCCACAGTAGCAAGCTTTGTTCCCTTAGCTTTTTTTCAGGATTTTTCCCGGTGGTTAAGTCCCGGTGGAGTGATTTATAATTTAGTCTTTGCGGGATTAATTATTTTCTTTTGTTATTTTTACACAGCCGTAGTTTTTAATCCCAAAGAGGTTGCAGAAAATTTAAAAAAATGGGGAGGTTTCGTACCAGGGATTAGGCCAGGTATCGCTACTGAGGAATTTTTAGAGAAGGTTTTAATGCGGATAACCTTTATAGGAGCCCTCTATGTAGCCTTTATATGTGTCTTACCTAATTT
>CALLJI010000122.1 GCA_938091475.1 uncultured Caldimicrobium sp.
AAAGAAGCACAAAAGAGCACCTCAAAGGAAGGTTTAAGCTTAATCCATTAGAATTGTAAAATCAAGGCACGCTTTTTAGTATCTGTGGTTAATATTTCAAAATGTCACATTTAATTCCTATTATAAATCTTCACACTGAAAGGAAGTTTTTTTTAGAGAGGTAGGGGCAATTCAGGAATTGCCCAAGAATTTAATTTTTTGGGCACGGCGTGCCGTGCCCTTACGAATTCTGGGGCGATTCGTGAATGGCCCCTACATTTAAAACCTTCAGGCACGACATGTCGTGCCCCTACAAATTAATGATCTCGGGCAGGGGCAAGCCCTGCCCCTACGAATAAATCCTTTTGGGCACGGCGGTGCCGTGCCCCTACATAAAGAATGTAGCCGCAGGCTTTAGCCTGCGAGAAAAATTTGTAGGGGCAAATCACGATTTGCCCGAAAAATTTAAACCCTCTGGGCACGGCATGCCGTGCCCCTACAAAATTGGGGCGATTCGTGAATCGCCCCTACGGCTGAAAATCTTTGGGCACGACATGTCGTGCCCCTACGATGTTTTGATCAAAAAATCCTATAGGGGCACCCCTTGCGGGTGCCCAGAACTGTAGGAGCAGCCCTAGCGGCTGCCCAAATTCAATTTTAACCCCTCTTGGGCACAGCACTGCCATGCCCATACAATTTTTGGAACAATCTTAGGCATAATTGACAAATCCATAATAAAAACTATATTTTAAATGAAATGCTGCATTACCTAATTCTTTCCTTCACCTTAAGTTTTCTCTCCTCTCTTTTTATCATTCGGGTAGCCTATAAACATAAAAATCTACTTTGTGAAACCTTGCATCAGGGTCCTCAAAGATTCCATCAAATTCCAGCTCCTCGTTTGGGGGGTATAGCCCTCTTCGTTGCTCTTTTAGGGTGTTCACTTCTGGCTTTCTTAAAAAAAGACGCTTTTAAGGAAGAGTATATTTTACTTTTCCTCTCTGTATTCCCAGCCTTTTTAGGAGGACTCCTTGAAGATTTAACTGGAAAAATAAAGGTAAAAGGGCGTTTGTTTTTGGTCTTAATTTCTGCAAGTCTTGCCTTCTTCTTACTTTCTGCCCAAATTTGGCGTTTAGATCTTCCCTATGCAGACAACTTACTCTCTATCTCAGCTGTCTCCTTTATCTTTACCCTCTTTGCAGTAACTGGGGTTACTAACTCCATCAATATTATTGATGGTTTTAATGGTCTTGCCAGTATGGTTTCTATCATCATTCTTTCAGCCCTTTCCTTTGTCAGCTACAAAATGGGGGATTATTTTCTTACCACCTTTTGTTTATCTATGATAGGGGCACTGGTGGGATTTTTCATTTTAAACTATCCAGCAGGATTTATTTTTCTAGGAGATGGGGGAGCTTATTTAACAGGTTTTTTTATTGCGGAACTTTCTGTACTCTTAGTAGCAAGACATCCTGAAGTTTCCCCTTGGTTTCCCTTTTTAGCCTGTTTTTATCCCATATTTGAAACCCTATTTTCTATTTATAGAAAAAAAATTCTCCGAGGAATTTCTCCGGGACTACCTGATGGGCTCCACTTGCATATGTTAATCTACAAAATTATAACTAAATGGCTTCTTGGCCCTTTGGCAGACAAAACTTTAAGAAATGCTCTCACCTCCCCTTTTCTCTGGGCTTTGGCTATGACAAGTGTTATACCAGCCTTGCTTTTTTGGGATAAGACTCTGTGGCTACTTTTCTCAAGTCTCCTTTTTGCTCTTCTTTACCTCTTTTTCTACTGGAAACTAATCTATATAAAAATGCCTAAGTATATAAGGCAAAAATCAAATGTTAGAAACACTCAACCTTAGAATTACTAAGAAATTTATTTTATATTTAAATCTACTTCTCCTCTTGCTCTTACTTCTGCCCTGTTTGCTTTTGTTTAAACATCTGGAAAATATACTTTTTGAGCAGATTAAAAAGCAAGCGCTCACCGTTTATCAGCAAATTCTACTCACAAGAAAATGGATTGCTGACCACGGAGGTATTTATGTAGAAAAACTGCCTTGGATCTCCGAAAATCCTTATCTTAAGCTTGTGGGAGATAAAACTAAACTTTTTACTGCAGAAGGCAAGGTCTTAATCAAAAACAATCCTGCGGTAGTAACAAGAGAACTATCTCAACTTGCTAAAGACAATAATCTATACTGGTTTAAACTTACCAGCTTAAAATATCTAAACCCAGTAAATCAGCCTGATAAAAGGGAAAAACAAGTCTTACTTCTATTTGAGAAAAACAAACACCTTGAGGAATATAGTTATGTGGAAAAAATTGATGAGCAACTTTACTTTAGATTAATTAAACCTATAAAAACAGATAAGGCCTGTCTAAAATGCCATGGCATTCAAGGCTATAAAGAAGGGGATATTCGAGGTGCTATTAGCATTTTTATCCCCTTGGATGAAACCCTTCTTAAAATTAACCACTATAAAAAACTTTTTCTTTTGTCCTTTTTAAGTTTTTGGATAGCCTTAAATTTTACAATTTTCTATCTTAGTAATCGCTTTATATTTAAACCTCTTTATTGTATCATAAAATTAGTAAATATATTGCGTAATTTATATGGAGAAAAAATGGGCACTTTTCATAAAAAAGAAAAAAAAAGTATAAATGAATGGCAAACTATCTTAGAAAGCATTAACCTCTTTCTTAAAGAAATAAATCTATATCAAGAAAAGATTGAACAAAAAATAAAAGAGACTACCCAAGATTTAGAAAGAAAAAATCAAATACTTACAAATTTATTAGAAAAAAGAAAATTTCTAATTACTAATATGGCCCATGAGATCAAAACCCCTCTTACTTGTATTAAAGGTAGTATTGAATATTTAGATCATATTTTAAAAAGCAAAGAGGTAAAACATACTTTTGATTATAATAAAATTAAAGATTACATAGAAATCTCACGGAATAATTTAAAAAGATTAAGCCAACTTTTTAGCATTTTGATTGATTTAGAAAAATACGAAGCAAATATATTAGATTTAGACATAACAGCTTTTAACCTAAATGAACTAATAAATGAAATTATTTATAGCATTAAAGGTATGAGTTACGAAAAAGAAATTAAATTTCAGGTTAATATGGATAAAAATTATGTAATTAAAGCAGATAAAGAGAAAATATCTATAGTATTCTTAAATCTATTAAGTAATGCTATAAAATATTCTCCTCAAGGAGGTACTGTTCAAATTTCAGCTTATGAAGTGGAAGATTTTATAAGAATTGAGATTGTAGATGAGGGCAGGGGTGTATCTCCAGAAAGCGCTCAACAAATCTTTGAAATCTTTTATAAAGAAAATTCTAAAGGTTATGGTTTGGGGCTGACTATAGCAAAAGCTTATGTAGAGGCACATAAGGGTAGAATTGGTGTAATACCTAAGGAAGGAAAGGGACATTTCTATTTTGAAATTCCTAAAAATTTTGATAAAATAGCCTTAAATGAAGGAGAAAATACTTGTAGTAGATGATGATCCAGATATATTAAAAATTGTTTCTGCTTTTTTAGAATTAGAGCATTTTCAAATTTACAAAGCAGAATCTGTAAAAAAAGCAAAAGAAATTTTTTATACCCAACAGCCAGATTTAATTATTCTTGATATTATGTTGCCTGATGAAAGCGGATTAGAATGGTTAAAAGAATTAAAACAATCTAATCCCTTGGTTCCAGTGCTTTTGCTTACTGCTAAAAGCTCTATTTCAGATAAAATCATAGGTTTTGAGCTGGGGGCAGATGATTATTTAGCTAAACCCTTTGAACCTTTAGAATTAGTAGCAAGAACAAAAGCTTTACTTAGAAAAAAAGAACTTTATGAAAAAAGAAAGACCGATTTTATTCATATCAAAGATCTCAAAATTAACTTAGAGAAAAGGAAAATTTTCAAAGGAGAAAGAGAAATTATATTAACTCCCAAGGAATGGGCTATTTTAAACCTTTTATTATCAAAACCTGGCAAAGTCTTTAGTAGAGAAGAGATTAAAAGGGCTATCTGGAAAGATGAAAAAATTTATCATTGGAGCCGGGTCTTAGATGTTCATATAAAACATCTCAGAGACAAAATAGAAAATGATCCTACCTCCCCAGAATATATTATTACTGTTCATGGATATGGATATAAATTTAAAGAAATTTAAATTTTAAAGGTTGGTTCCCTTTTCTTAGACTTTTACAAATGTCTACACATTTTCCACAATTATAACACTCAGCATAATGATCACCTTTATGTGGGGTTAACCCTAATGGGCATTCAAAGCTACATAAAGCACACCCTTTACACAAGCCATTCTCCATCTTTATAATTCTTAAGCCTCTTTTGAATCTAATTAAACTTAAGATAACTCCAGTAGGACATAAGCATTTACACCATATTCTTTTTTTCCAAAAATAATCAAAAGTAAAAATAAATAAAATCCAAAGAACACCAAAAATAACTATTGTAAAGAAATATAATATAATTTGATGCATTAAAAGAGAAAAGAGTCCGGGTAAAATTAATAGATAGGTTAAAACTGGAAAGATAGTTCCAATGATAATTATAACTAATAAGTATACGATTCTTGTTTTATCTGAAGTAGAAAAAAATAAAAATTTTCGTTGTTTTTTTATCTTTTCTATGAAGCTCACTATACATTCATAAAAGAAATTATAGGGACAAATCCAACTACAAAAAACCCTCCCCATTAGAACACCAACGAAAAGAGGAATCATAAAACCTATAAAACTCCAAATATAAAAATCTATATTCGCAAAATTTCTTATTATATAGGTAATATACACATAAGGATCCACAATGTGGATAGGACCTATTTTTAGAGAATAAAAAGTTCCCAAAATAAAGCTTTGTTTATGAGAGGTATAATAAATCAAAATAAATACAATTAAGGTAAGGCTTTGGAATAATCTTCTTAGAAGAGTTATCTTTCCTGAAATATTAAAACTCATATACCCTTCTATAGAGTAAACTTAATCCTTAATAGGTTTTGATTATAATGGCTGAGGGTTCAACTGGGCATACATATTCGCAAACTCCGCATCCTACACAATATTTTTCTATTACTATAGGTAAAAGTTCATCTGTTAGTTTTAAAGCCTTATCAAAAATTGGACAATTCATAAAACAAGCTCTACAAAAACTTCCTTGATAGGCCCAACAGGTGTTTTTATTTATGATAGCAATTCCCATCCGAACTTTATATTTATCTTTTAAGTTTCTATCTAAAGCCCCGGATGGGCAAAGAGGGGGACATTTCATACAAAGATAACAAGGTTTTTTTCTTGGTTCAATATAAGGTAAACCAAAATAAAAGGGATTTTGCCAACTTATGAGCTTGATACTATTGTAAGGACAAATTTGCTGGCATTTTCCACAGCGAATGCATTTTTTAATAAATTCAGCCTCCTTTACAGCCCCTGGTGGTCTTAAATAGGTAAAGCTAAAGAACATAATAAGGAATTTACCCCTAAGTTACATACGAAGATAATATTGAAAGACCTAAAAAACCTGGAATGGATTGAAGTTTTTCTTCAATTTCCTGCCACTCACTTAAACTTTTTAATTCAATTACTCCTAAAAGTTGGTTTTCTTTTCTGGCATATAATGATAAAAAGGGAAGGGCTGAGAGTGCCTTCTCAGCCTCCTCCCCCTCTACTTCTATGATTACACCTAAATATAACACCTTAAGCTTTCTCGAGCTTTACAGCAGAGATTTTGTATTCTGGTTGTTTAGAGAGGGCATCAAAGGCGTCCGTGACTAAACTATTAATTAGGCTTTCAGGATAGTGAAAGGGCACAAAAACTACTCCTGGTCTTGGGATATCTACAACTTTTGCAGGTAGCACGATGCTTCCTCTGCGGGAAGTAATTTTCACTTTATCTCCAGTTTTAATTCCCAATTTTTCTGCATCCTTAGGATTAATTTCCACAAAGGCGTGTGGAGCAGCTCTCATTAATTCTGGAACTTTCATCGTCATAGTCCCAGTGTGCCAATGTTCAATAAGACGCCCTGTAGTTAAGATGAATGGATAATCTTTATCTGCTGGTTCTGCAGGACCCACCGCTGGTCTTAACCAAGTCACCGCCTTGTTTCCATCAGCAGGATTTCCATAAAATGAAATATCTTCTGCTTGGGGATCAAATTTTTTCAATAATGGATCCCCATATTTGGCTGTATATCTTCTAAGGGTTCCAGGGGCTGGATAATCTTCAGATGGGAATGGCCAGAGCAATCCATGCTCTTTTATAAGCCTTGCTCTCGTCATACCCCAGAAGTTATATACAGTATCCTTTGAACAGGCTCTTATCTCATCCCAGACTTCTTCAGAATTTTTATAGGGGAAAAGTTTTTTAGCTTCCTCTTCTCTACCTAAAGCAGTAAGGAGCCCTCTGGCAAAAGTTAAAATAACTTCGAAGTCCGATTTGGCTTCACCTAAAGGCTTAATAACTTGGGGCAGATATTGATACCTTCTCTCTGATTGACCATATGTACCTTCCTTTTCACACCAAAGGGCTGCTGGTAAGACTAAATCAGCAAGCTCAGAGGTGCGGGAAGGATGATAGGCTTCACTCACTACCAAAAAGGTATCCTCTCTTGCCATCCCTTTACGATATCTGTCTACATTAGGTAAACTTTGCCCTGGATTAGTGCAAACTATCCATATACATTTAATTTCTCCAGCCTCAAATTTTCTGAATAACTCAACCGCTGTAGGACCTGGCGTTGGATGTATCCTTCCCTTAGGTACCCCCCAAAATCTTTCCATTTCTTCTCTGTGCTTTTCATTTGCCACTAATCTTCCGTAAGGTAAAAGGTGTGCAAGTAAACCCACATCGCGAATTCCACCGCAAGCATTGGGTTGTCCTGTTAGAGAGAAGGGTGTTGCACCAGGTCTGCATATTTGCCCTGTTAAAAGATGAAGATTATGTATCAAATTATTTGCCCACACACCCCTGGTACGTTGATTTATTCCCATACACCAAAAGCTCATCGTAGCCTTTGAAGTCGCAAACCATCTGGCAGCCTGAATTATTTTCTCTTTGGGACATCCAGATTTCTGCTCTGCCATCTCCGGAGTATATTCCTCAATAAATTTTAGATAATCCTCAAAAGTAACCTTTTCAATTTTACCATCAGGATTAGTCCTCTTAAAAACACAGTGTTTATTTACAAAATCAGGGTTATACAGTTTTTCTTTTATAATTACATGGGCCATAGCATTAAGGATGTAAAGATCCGTACCGGGAATAAAATCAAGATATAAATCTGCATTTCTTGCTGTGACTGTCTTACGAGGATCAACCACTATGATTTTCACATTTCTTTTTCTTTTTTGTTCCATAATTAATCTAAAAATCACTGGATGAGCCTCACTCATATTTGATCCAATGATAAAAAAACAATCTGCGTAATTAATATCATCATAACAACCCATAGGTTCATCCTTACCAAAGGAGGTCACATAACCCACTGCAGCTGAGGCCATACAAAGCCTTGGATTTCCATCAATATTGTTTGTTCCTATGGCACCCTTAAAAAGTTTATTTGCCAAATAGGACTCTTCGGAATAGGATTGTCCAGATCCGTAAAAACCTACACTATGTGGTCCATATTTCTTAATAGCCTCGGCAAATTTCGAAATCATTAATTGCATAGCCTCATCCCACGAAATTCTTTTCCATTTTCCCTTTTCCTTAACCATAGGATATTTTGATCTATCTGGTGCATCCAAAATTTTGGGCAGATAACTTCCCTTCACACAGAGAAATCCTTTGTTCCAGTTTTTATCATCTCCTTTAACTGCAACTACTTTCCCACCCTTAACTCCTATGTATAATCCACAGCCCGCACCACAATATCTACATACACTTTTAACCCAATTATCTACCTCAACAGCCTGCAGAGACTCTGGTAAAGCAAAATCAAATCCAGCCACAGAGGCAGCAGTAATTAAGGCACTCCATTTTAAAAAATCTCTTCTGTTTAATTTTGACATCCCCTCACCCCCCTTACCTAACTATTTATGTATGTTTTTACTACCGGGTTTAATTTCTAAAGTGTGCCCTTTATGACAATCAAAACAAGTTTGGAACCCTTTGGCTTTTTCTAAATCTTCCACAGACTTTCCGTGGCACATTACACAATTAGATGGTTTGGCTACTCTTTCAAACCTTTTCTCTAAATCCCCATGACAAATAACACACCTAACCTGATAGATTCCATGCAAACTTTTTTCCCAAGCTTGTACTTGATTCATATGGCACTTAGCACATACTAAAGGATCCTCTGTAATTATTTCAGCTTCAAGCTTTGGATGTTTTTTCTTAGCAAAGAGAGGCAGGTTTAGTATTAAACAAAAAGTTAAGAAAAGAAAAAAAGTGGTAAGAAAAGGGAATACCTTTACTTGCTTTTTCTTCATTTTTTCTTTACCTCCTGTAATAAAATAATAGGAGGAAAAGGGCGTACGCCCTCTCCCCTGTTTAAGATATTACTTCTTTAATTGCTTTTCTTTTATTGCCTTTTCAAGGAGTAAGACACCATCATTAGCTAGTTGTATAGCTTGAAAGAGTGACTGTTTAGCTAACTCTGGATTGTGGAAGCCATCTGAATTTTCAGCAGTCCACCATTCCCACATAGTATGAGCTTTAGAATGTAATTCCCTTGCCTTTGCTAAAACATCTTCAGAAACCCCAACAGCCTGAGCTAAGGCATAAGTATCTACAAGTTTTGAAATCCAAAATTCAGCTTTTCTCATCTTTCCGCGAACATAATGTTGAATACCCTGGATAACATATTCTGCCTGTTCAGGTGTCCAATCACTATGGCAGTTAACACACACTGCAGTTCTTCCAGGAACATACTTGACACTTCTTTGACCATGGAAAGTGTAGAGCTTACCCTGTTTATTTTTTACTTTAGGCATATGACAGTCCGCACAGGTAAGGCCAGCCCTTTCATGCTTGCTACCCCAAAATGCTTCTACCTCGGGATGTTGAATCTTGACTAATGGAGCTCCTGTAATTTCATGTCTAAAATCTCTAAAGCTTATTTCATCATAAGCTTTATCCAAATCCAAAACATTGACCCAAGGAAAATAGTTAGTTCTTCTATCTGCCATTGGAATGGCTTGGCCAGTTTTAGGATCAATGCCAGGATTACAATTGTATTCTACATGGCATTGAGCACACATTAGGGTAGCATCAGGTTTATTTAATATCCCAATTGCTCTAAAATCTCTAAAAACTACCTTGGTCATAGTGATTTTCTTACTTTTTTCAGGATCATAAGGATAAGTCCCTAACTTTCTATCCACCACAGCCTCAACAAGAGCATCTCTAATCACCCTTGGTTGTGCACTATGGGGATCATGACACATAAAACATCCAAAGGTACGGTGCATATCCCTTGCCATTTCCACTACAGGGGAGGTCCTATCCCATTTAGCTTTAGGATGCTTATCTCCCATATAGGCCCACTTGAGAACCCAATCTGAAGTCTTACAAGTTAGACAGACAGGATTAGCAGCTGTGGCAGCAGTCCTTGGTGTATAGGGTGGAAAAATTTTCTGTGTATTTGTGCTTGGCTCTACATCTTTTAAAACTTCCCAGGCACTCTTTTCAGCCAATTTGGCATTAA
>CALLJI010000123.1 GCA_938091475.1 uncultured Caldimicrobium sp.
AACAATGATAGGAAAGCCTAAATGAGAAGCAACTTTTTCTGCCTCTGAGAGGCTCTGAATTATATAACTTTGGGGGACCTTAAGCCCAATGTTCTCCATAGCCTTTTTAAAATGTTCTCTACTCTCTGCCTTTTCAATGGCCTCAGCTTTAGCACCAATAAGCTCCACCTTATATTTCTCAAGAATGCCCTTTTTAGCTAAAGCAAAGGCTAAATTTAGTCCTGTTTGCCCTCCCAGAGTAGGCAAAAGTGCATCCGGTCTTTCTTCTTTTATGATATACTCTAAGACCTCAGGCAACAAAGGCTCAATATAGGTTCTATCAGCCATCTCAGGATCTGTCATAATGGTTGCAGGATTGGAATTAACTAAGATAATCTCATACCCCTCTTCTCTAAGGGCTTTGCAAGCTTGACTACCCGAATAGTCAAATTCGCAAGCCTGACCAATCACAATAGGTCCAGAACCTATGATTAAAATCTTTTTTATATCCGTTCTCTTAGGCATATTACCTCCCCCATCGTCTCTCCTATGCCCTATATTTTGAATTCACTCTTTAAGCCTAAAGCTGTTTAAATAGAGGATAAACCTTAATTTTTGCCTTTTTTTGATAGCTTTCAATTAGATTCTTTAGCAATACCTCACCTTTATGTTTTAACAAAAGCTGAGTGATAAGAGCTTGTTCTTCAGAAGTTAAAGGCTTCTCTTGGGGCGTAATTTTAGTAAGATGAATTAACTTTATTTCTCCTTTAGACCAAAGGGGCTTTTCAGAGAAACCAGGCTTAAGTAATGTATCTACCAGTTCATCTGGTAAATCCATTCTTATGATTTCTTTTTTATTTACTCTAAAGGCTAATTCCTGGGCTATAATGGATATATCCTTTTGGCTCTTGCTTCTTTCAACTAAGTTCTTAATTTTTGTCTCGCACACTTCCTTTCCTTTTTCTCTGAGAAAATCCCTTTTTACAGCCTCTCTGGCTTCTTCAAAATTCAAATTTCGCTTGGGTTTTTTCTCAAGAATTTCAGTTAAAAAAATGGCTTTATCACTCTCAAAGGGAGAGAAATAATCCCCCTTGCCAGCCTTAAAAACCTTTTTGGCCTCCTCTCTGGAAGAGAAATATTTAGAAACCTCCTCCAAGGTTAAATAGGAAGTATATTCAAGCTTTATACCTCTTTTTTGAGCCCAAGCCTGTAACCCGTTTTCACGCACAATCTGAGCGTAAATCTCATTAGCTTTAGCTCTTACTTTTTCTCTGACCTTTTCTTTTTTTAATTCCTCAACCAGCTTTACCTTAACCTCTTCAAATTTTAAAACCCTCTCTGGCTGAACTTCCTCTATTCCCAAAATTAAATAACCTTGCGAGGCCCTAAGAGGACCTATGATATCTCCGGGCTTCGCACCTCTAACAAAATTCTTAATCTCTAAAGGAAGAGCCCCCTCTTCGAACCACTCCCCATTCTTTGAACCAAGAGCCTCCAGGTCTTTAAGAGTTTTAATTTTTGCTCTCTCTTCTTGAGCCCGCTTAAGGGCATCCTCACCTACACCGGGGATAAAAAGTTTTCTTATTTTAACTCTAAAAGGTTCTCTAAAGCGATGTAAATTCTGAGTATAATAATTTTTCAAATCCTCCTCTGTGAGCTCAACTTCCCCTTCAAAGGGTAGCTTTAAAATGGCTAATTTAACCTTTTCCTCCTCTACATAATCATTTCTGTGGCTATGAAAGTAGTTTTCCAAATCCACCTCATTTACTTTTACTTCTCTTTCACAAACTTCAATGGGTAAAATATATTCTTCAATTTCAAGTTTTTGAAAATAAAAATTGGCAAAGTCTTGTACTTCCTCTTTTGAGACGAGAATAGGTGAGGTTATCAAAGTTTTTATCTTTTCTTCAAGTAATTCCGTATAGAGGAGCTTTTCAAAGGAAGCTTGGCTCAAACCAAGCTCTCTTAGGAAGGCTCTATATTTTTGTTCATCAAATTGCCCCTTTTCCTGAAAAAAGGGAATAGCTTTTAAAGCCATATTTAATTCAACTTGAGTTATCTTTACTCCATAATCTTCAGCTAATTGAGATAAGAGCTTCCTTTTAATAAGCTCTTGAAGAACTTGCTCCTTTAAATTCAATCTATTCAATTCTTCTTCAGAGAGGTCACCCAAGGTTTGCCTGAATTGAAGAAGTTTGTAGTGATAAAATTCCTGAAATTCTCGTAGGGTAATTTTTTCCCCCATCACCTTGGCTAAAACATCTTTTTCAGAAGTGGTAAAGGACCCTATACCCCAAAAAACAAAGACAATAACAATGACCGCTAAGAAGATTTTTGCATAAATAGAAGTTGCACCCTTTCTTAAGAAATCAAACATTCACATACTCTTTAAGAATTTTGCATAATATACCAAGTTCTTTGAATTTATGCAAGATAACTTTGTAGATGGAGGTCTCTCTTTGAAATTTTAGGGATTAAGAGGAAAATAGAATTGCAGGGGCTCCTCCTGCTGTGCCCAGAAATTCAAAAAACTGTAGGGGCAGCCCTTGCGGCTGCCCATATTGGGCACGACT
>CALLJI010000124.1 GCA_938091475.1 uncultured Caldimicrobium sp.
AAGCCAACGATGGTGAGAAATTTTCTTGGGATAAAGTTCAGCTCTAACTCTTTCAGAAAATACTTCAGCTCCTCCTCCAGGTATGGAGTTTAAACCAGCTTCTTTTAATTCCCATAAGACCTCTTCTACAGGCTTTTTAGAAATTTGGCTTAAAAAATCTATTTCCACACAGGTAAAGGCACGAATTCTAAGATTAGGTTTTGCCTCTCTTATGGCCTTTATTAAATCAAGGTAATACTGATAGGGAAGGGCTGGATTTAGCCCCCCTACAATGTGCACCTCCCTTAGTGAATTTTCTTCTTCTAATTTTTTTAAAATTTCCTCAATGCTGAGCGTATAGGCTCCCTCTTCATTTGGCTTTTTATGATATCCGCAGAATTTACAATTAAGTAGGCAAATATTAGTATAATTTATATGCCTATTGATAGTATAATAATATTTATTTTGATGAAGTTTTTCTTTTATTTGATTTGCCCTTTGGGCTAATTCAAAGAGATCTCCCTGCTGATATAGCTCTAAAAGTTCTTTTTTTGTATAAGTCATGGTAATAAATTTAAACCAATTTTAACGATTTAAAAGATAGGCTAAGAGTATTCTAGAGGATTTTATGTAGAGAAAATCCTTGTAATTGCTCGAAACTTTCTTTTTCAGACACCTTGGTAAGCAGTTTTAGACCATTGAGATTAGTAATTATAAGGTTGAGTGTTTCTAACATTTGATTTTTGCCTAATGTATTTAGGCATTTTTATATATATAAGTTTCCAGTAGAAAAAGAGGTAAAGTAGAGCAAAAATAAGACTTGAGAACAGGAGCCACAGAGTCTTATCCCAAAATAGCAAGGCTGGTATAACACTTGTCATAGCCAAAGCCCAGAGAAAGGGGGAAGTAAGAGCATTTCTTAAGGTTTTATCTGCCAAAGGACCAAGAAGCCATTTAGTGATAATTTTGTAGATTAACATATGCAAGTGAAGCCCATCAGGTAGTCCCGGAGAAATTCCTCGGAGAAATTTTTTTCTATAAATAGAAAATAGGGTTTCAAATATGGGATAAAAACAGGCTAAAAAGGGAAACCAAGGGGAAACTTCAGGATGTCTTGCTACTAAGAGTACAGAGAGTTCCGCAATAAAAAAACCTGTTAAATAAGCTCCCCCATCTCCGAGAAAAATAAATCCTGCTGGATAGTTTAAAATAAAAAATCCCACCAGTGCCCCTATCATAGATAAACAAAAGGTGGTAAGAAAATAATCCCCCATTTTATAGCTGACAAAGGAAAGGGCTAAAAGGATAATGATAGAAACCATACTGGCAAGACCATTAAAACCATCAATAATATTTATGGAGTTAGTAACCCCGGTTACTGCAAAGAGGGTAAAAATAAAGGAGACGGCTGAGATAGAGAGTAAGTTGTCTGCATAGGGAATATCTAAACGCCAAATTTTGGCAGAGAGTAAGAAGAAGGCAAGACTTGCAGAAATTAAGACCAAAAGCAAACGCCCTTTTACCTTTATTTTTCCAGTTAAATCTTCAAGTAGTCCTCCTAAAAAGGCTGGAAATACAGAGAGGAAAAGTAAAATATACTCTTCCTTGAAAGCGTCTTTTTTTAAGAAAGCAAGAAATGAACACCCTAAAAGGGCAAGGAAGAGGGCTATACCCCCCAAACGAGGAGCTGGAATTTGATGGAATCTTTGAGGACCCTGATGCAAGGTTTCACAAAGTAGTCTCTTATGTTTATAGGCTACCCGAATGATAAAAAGAGAGGAGAGAAAACTTAAGGTGAAGGAAAAAATTAAATAATGCAGCATTTCATTTAAAATATAGTTTTTATTAAGGATTTGTCAATTATGCCTTAAGAATCGCCCAAAAAAAGTAGGGGTACGGCACCGCCGTGCCCAAAAGGATTTATTTGTAGGGGCAGGGCTTGCCCTTGGCCGAAAGGGTTTCAAAATCCAATTTGGGCAACCACAAGGGTTGCCCCTACAAAGTTTGGAATTTCTGGGCAATTCTTGAATTGCCCCTACAACACTTTTTTGATATTTAGGGCACAGCAAGCTTTACCGCTACAATTTTGATACATTCTCGCTCAAATTTGACAAAAAGACTTTTTGGGTTATCTTTAAGATAGAATGATTTTTAAATAGGTGAGAAAAATGGAAGAATTTGAAAAAAATTCTCCCTGGGGGATTTCTTTAGATGAAATTCCTCCAGAGGGATTGCAAGTTAAGTTTGAAGATCTAAAGGAGATTGGGGATCTTAAGATTATTGAACCCCTTTCAGGACACCTTTTTCTTAAAAAAAGGGGAATTGAAGTATGGGTAAAGGGCTCTATAAAAGGGAGCATAGAACTTACTTGTGATCTATGTTTGGAGAATTTTTTGTTTAGCATAGATAGAGCTTTTGAAGTGCTACTTCAACCTAAAAGATCACTCAATTATGAAGGAGAAAAGGAACTTAGCCTTGAGGAGCTGGAAGTTAGTTTTTATGAAAATTCTTTTATTGATTATTTAGGTATTATTTATGAGGAACTTCTTTTGACTTTGCCCTTCAGGAATATATGTCGTGAAGGGTGTAAAGGTTTATGCCCTGTATGCGGGACTAATTTGAATAAAGAAACCTGTAGATGTGTAAAAGTTAAAAAGAGTTCACCCTTTGCAGTCCTCAAGGAGCTTAGAACTATTTCAGAAAAATCCATAGGGAAGGAGGTTTAGTGATGGCAGTTCCAAAGAGGAAAACATCAAGATCCAGAAGAGGGATGAGAAGAGCCCATCAGGCCTTAGTTGCACCTTCTGGAACCATATGTCCAAAATGTAAATCCTTCAAATTACCCCACAGGGTTTGTCCCAACTGTGGGTATTATAAGGGAAAGGCCTTCCTTGAAAAATCAGAAGTTTAAAGCTCCTTATAAATGTATCGTATAGTTTTAGATGTGATGGGGGGTGACAATGCCCCCCAAGCTGTGCTTAAAGGGGCTGAGCTGGCTCTAAAATCCTTTCCAGACCTCTACCTTCTTTTAGTCGGAAAAGAAGAGTTTTTAAAAAAATTTGAAGACTTACCCAGAGTAGAAACTATATCTACTGAAGAATTTATAAGAATGGATGAAAGCCCATCGGAGGCTTTAAAGAAAAAACGCTCAGCAAGTATTTTTAAAGGTCTTGAACAAATCAAAGAAAATAAAGCAGAGGCCTTTGTATCCGCTGGCAATTCTGGAGCGGTTGTAGCAGGAAGTATTTTTATTTTGGGAAGGCTCGCAGGGGTGCGAAGACCAGCTATTGCCACTATGTTGCCTACTCTAAAGGAGCCTATGGTGCTTATTGATGCCGGTGCCAATGTAGACTCAAAACCTTACGACCTATATCAATTTGGTCTTATGGCAAGCCTTTTTTTAGAAAGTATTTGGAATAAGCCAAATCCTAAGGTTGCACTTCTCTCCATAGGAGAAGAATCAGGCAAGGGTAATCAACTTGTAAAAGAGGCTCACAAGCTTTTTCAAAATTCAAGGCTGAATTATTATGGAAACATAGAAGGCAGAGATCTTTATAAAGGGGAGGTAGATATAGTAGTTTGTGATGGTTTTATAGGAAATATCTGTCTCAAACTCTCAGAGGGACTGGCAGAAACCATTATGGAAATGCTTAAAAACGAAGTCAAAAAATCCTATCTATATATATTAGGAATGTACTTATCTAAGGGTGCTTTAAAGGCTTTTAAAAAGAAGACAGACTGGAGAGAATATGGGGGAGCTCCTCTCTTAGGTGTTAGGGGAAATGTGATAATTTCCCATGGTAAATCTGATGCTTATGCTATTAAAAATGCCATCAAACAGGCCCTGCATTTTGCCAAAATGGAGTTGTATAAAAAACTTGAGAAGGCCATTATGGAAAATATTTTAGAGGGGGAAAAAATTGAAGAATAGTTCAACCATAATTCTTTCCTGTGGGATGGCAGTCCCTCCTAAAATCTTAACTAATAGCGATTTGGAAAAGATGGTTGATACAAGTGATGAGTGGATTCAGGTAAGGACAGGTATTAGAGAAAGACATATCCTTAACGACAACGAAGTTATCAGCACTTATGCCTTTTTAGCAGCAAAGGAGGCTTTAGATAAAGCTAATCTCCAAGGAGAGGATCTAAATTTAATTATCTGTGCTACACTTACGCCAGACTATCTTATGCCTTCTCTGGCGATATTACTTCAAAAGGAGCTTTCAGCAGTTAATGCTGGAGCCTTTGATCTTTCAGCCACTTGTTCTGGATTTATCTATGCCTTAGTTATTGCAGATCAGTTTATAAGGAGCCATCCCGATTGGAAAATTCTTGTAGTAGGTGCAGAGGCACTCTCTCGAAAAACTAACTGGGAGGATAGAACAACCTGTGTCCTTTTTGGAGATGGCGCTGGGGCTGTCATTGTTACTGGGAGTAAGGAAGAGGAAAGAGGTATTATTGATTTTATCTTAGGTGCAGATGGCTCAAATTGGCCTCTTTTGACCCTCAAAGGTGGGGGCTCGGCATATTTTCCCTTTGATGAACGCCTGCCAAAGGATGAATACTATATCAAAATGCAAGGAAGAGAGGTTTTTAAAATCGCTGTGAGAATGATGGAAAAATTAGCCTCGGAGATTCTTGAAAGGAATAATCTAAAACCTCAAGATTTGGCTCTTTTGATTCCTCATCAAGCCAATATGCGCATTATTGAGTATTTAAGAGAAAAATTAGAACTTCCACCTGAGAGAGTCTTTATAAATATTCAACGCTATGGAAATACTTCAGCTGCAAGCATTCCCATTGCTTTATATGAAGCAGAAAGGGAAGGGCGGATAAAGAAAGGTGATATAGTCCTTTTAGTTGCCTTTGGAGGCGGATTTACCTTCGCTTCGGTCCTTCTAAGATGGTAAAAATCATCCTAAGCAAGCTTGAATAGCTTTACAGCTCTTTATCCTTACTGTAGAAAATGGCTACTCTCAAGGATTGTGTGGTTACTATTTTGAATTGTCACACTTAATTACTATTTTGAAAGGTCACATAAGGGTTGCGATGAGCTCTCTCCAGATGGTTTTGTTTGTATGGGAGATTCACGAATCGCCCTTAAATTAGTAGGGGCTGGGCTTGCCCCAGCCCCCTTTCTGTAGGGGCACGGCACCGCCGTGCCCAAAGGGTTTTGTTTGTAAGGGTAATTCACGAATTGCCCTTAAATTAGTAGGGGCTGGGCTTGCCCCAGCCCAAAAGGATTTAAAAATCCAATTTGGGCTACCACAGGGGTTGCCCCTACAAATTTTTTTATGATTCTTGGGCACAGCAGTGCTGTGCCCCTACTAATTTTTTTATTAATTTGAAAATTTTAAAAAAGTAAGGGCACGATATGTCGTGCCCAAAGGGTTTTCAAAACCGCATTTTGGGCAGCCACAAGGGCTGCCCCTACAGGTTTTAAATTCTTTGGGCAAATCGTGATTTGCCTCTACAAATTTTTTTTCGCATGCTAAAGCCTGCGGTTACCATTTTTATTCCTTGGGCATAGCGTGCTGTGCCCTTACAATGCAATTTAATAGTAGAAAGCGAAGAAAGAATAATGTGACAATTCAAAATAGTAAAAAAGTGTGACACGATCTTAGGAATAACACTTTCACAGGGTTTCCCAGTGGGAACAATTAGGGCAAATCCAGGCTACCGCACTTGCACATAAGAATCTCCTGGGATTCTCAAAGAGACATCTCTGACAAAGAGAAAATCCGCACTTACTACAAATGAAGCAGAGGCGTTCTTCTTTTCCACAAAAATCGCAAACCCCTCTGCCCACTTTTTTCTTTTTTCCTCTAAGCTCCGCAGCCACAACCTAATTTAAAGGCGCTCTCTAATCTTAGAGTTTTCCTCTCTGCAAACTCTCTCTGTTTCCCGGGATTCCAATTAGAGACTGGTCTAAAATACCCTACCACCCGAGAATAGACCTCACAGGGGATAGCTTTAACCCTACATTTTTGTTCCATAGTTCCACCTCCTTTTTTGTTATTTTATGAACATCACTGCTCCTTCAGAAAATTTGTTAAGTAAGGCTAAGGAAGTTTCAATTTCTACACCAAACCTTGCAAATTCCTCTTCTTTGTGGGGTAAAGGACAAAAATCGTGCTTTCCTGGAAGATAACCATGCACAGGACAAACAGAAAAGGTAGGAGTGATAGAAAAATAGGGTAGCCTAAAACGGGAAACAATAGCCCTTACCAGCTCCTTTACAGTTCTTGTATCTGTAATTTCCTCCCCTATG
>CALLJI010000125.1 GCA_938091475.1 uncultured Caldimicrobium sp.
TCCTTTATCTTGTTAATTTAGGAAAGTGCATTATATTTTTGAAAAAGTCAAGGAGGGGTGCCCGAGTGGACGAAGGGGGCGGCCTTGAAAGCCGTTGAGGGAGCTTGCTCTCCCTCCGGGGGTTCGAATCCCTCCCCCTCCGGTGAAATCTCTAAACCTATTACTATATGTTTAATCTCTTTTCAAATAAGGAAAAAGGCTCTGCTCATCAAGCTGATGAAAATTCTTTAGAACCCAAAAAAAGAGGCCTCTTTGAAAGATTCAGAGAAGGCCTATCTAAAACCAAGGATAGGTTTACTTCTCTTTTAGGAGAAGTCTTTGAAGTAGATAAACTAATTGATTTAAAAATCTTAGAAGAAATTGAGGAAAATCTTATCTTAGCTGATTTAGGGGTTGAGACAACTTCATTTCTCCTTGAACCCTTTAAGGAAAAGTGTTTAAAGGGTGAACCTATTACTACCAAGGCTTTTAAAAGCGCCTTAAAGAAGGCTATGCTTGACCTCTTTATAGAATATCCCCATCCTTTCCCACCTTCTTCTAAACCAGCCTGCCTCTTCTTCTTGGGAGTTAACGGAGTGGGTAAAACTACTACTATTGCCAAACTTGCAGATAGATACAAAAAGGAAAATCTCTCCATTTTATTAGTAGCAGGAGACACTTTTAGAGCGGCTGCCATAGATCAGTTAAAAACTTGGGGTGAAAGATTGGCTCTCCCTGTGATTGCCCAAAGAGAAGGCTCAGATCCTGCTTCTGTTATTTATCAGGGCTTAGAAAAGGCACTGAAAGATAAAATAGATCTTGTTTTAATTGATACTGCGGGAAGACTTCATACAAAATACAATTTAATGGAGGAACTAAAAAAGATGCATCGGGTGATGGAGAAATTAATTCCAAGTGAGCAAAGGGCAAATCTCTTAGTCCTTGATGCTACAACTGGGCAAAATGCCCTCTCCCAGGTAGAGCACTTCTCCAAAGCTATTCCCATTGATGCAATCATTATCACTAAAATGGATGGAACTGCCAAAGGTGGCATAGCTCTCTCCATAGCTTATAAATTTAAACTTCCTATTCTTTTTATCGGTTTAGGTGAAAAACCTGAGGATTTGCTTCCCTTTGATAAATCTGCTTTTATCTCAGCTATCTTACCCGATTAAATAGCTTAAAGGATATGCAGAAAATAAATTCCCTCTTACTCCTTGGTCCTACTGGTGCAGGAAAAACCCCCTTAGGAAGGGAGCTTGAAAGAAGGGGGTTTTTAAACAAACGGGTCCTTCACTTTGATTTTGGAGAAAATCTGAGAAAAGTAGCCAGTGGTCTTCTACCCTTTGCAGAAGAGGAGAGAATACTTGTCCAAAATATTTTAAAAGAAGGTCGCTTGCTCAAAGAGGAAGAATTTTATCTGGCAGAAAAAGCTCTTGAAACCTTCCTGACCATAAATCATTATCAAGCAGAGGATCTTTTAGTTTTAAATGGTCTTCCCCGTAATCTAACCCAAGCTAAAAAAGTTGATTCCCTCTTAGAGATAAATTATATTGTCTATCTCAAGATTGATTTACCTACCCTCAAATTGAGGCTCTCTTTAGATCCTGCAGGAGACAGACGGGGTAGAGAAGATGATAGAGAGGAGCTTATTGCGTACAAATTAAGTTGGTTTAACAAGGAAACCCTTCCTCTTCTTGCTTATTATCAGGAAAAGAAAAAACCTATCTTTACTTTAGAGGTCTTCGAAAAAGACACTGAAATAGACCTTTACACCAAACTTTGCCAATGCTTGGAGGATTAAATGCTTTCTCTCTTATTAGTAGGAATTGGTGGAGCCCTTGGCTCAATGCTCAGATTCTTACTTAGCTCCTTTATGGTAAAATACTTCTGTACCTCCTTTCCCTGTGGAACTCTTATCGTTAATCTTTTGGGTTCCTATTTGATCACCTTTTTAATGGAAATTTTTATCACTTCAGCTGTTGATCCCCTCTATAGGTATTTACTTATAATTGGCTTTTTAGGGGGATTTACTACTCTCTCTTCAGTTACCTATGATACATTGACACTTTTTAGAAATGGAGAATCCTTATTGGCCTTCTTAAATTTATTCTTTAATGCCCTTTTAACTTTGTGTGCGGGATTTTTAGGTTATATTACGGCAAGATTACTCCTATTTAAGGGGTTATAAGCTATGGAAATTTACAATCAACCGGGTTTGATTTTAAGAATCTACCTTAGAGAGGAAGACAGATTTGAGCGGGTTCCTTTATACAAAAAAATTTTAGAATTAGCCAAAGAGCGAGGCTTAGCTGGAGCAACCATCTTTAAAGCTATTATGGGCTATGGACCATCCAGAGAAATAAGAAGAATCTCCTTTGCTGACTTAGCCTCAAATTTACCTATAATGATTGAAATTATAGACACTGAAGAGAGGATAAAACCTTTTATAGAAAAGATAAACGGATTAATTAAGCACGGTCTCATTACCCTTCAGCCAATTTATATTATAAAAAATTTGCCATAAGGTTTTTATAAGATTACTCATTTGAAAAGTCATTTGAAGGGTGTGGTATGCCTTGCAAAATAATTCATAACACTGTAGAAGTACGGCGATACCTTACCCAAATGGTTTTATTTGTAGGGGCAGGGCTTGCCCCAGCCCAAAATTTCTCCAATGGTAGAGGCAATTCACGAATTGCCCCAAAATTTGTAGGGGCACGTCACCGCCGTGCCCAATGTGGGCAGCCGCAAGGGCTGCCCCTTCTGGTTTTCCCCTACCAATTCAAACCTTTAAACCGTTTTGGCTCAGCATGCTGAGCCCCTACTACTCTTTTTTCTTATTCCCAAATTTTAAAAATGTAGGGGCACGCCCTGTCGTGCCCAAGTGGTATTCTTTTTCATTAAAAGATTAACCACAGAATGTTTAAAAACTATTTGGTAAAAGCTTGAGTTTTGAACATATTTTTAAACATTGATTTCCTTAGGTTTTCTCAGAGAATTTAGACACATAAAAACCTTAATAACTCTACTCGCAAAAGGTTTTGTATAAATAAACCCATATACAAATACTTATCTTTGACATTTAAACTTTTTATTTTAAAATTGAACCAAATGATAAAGAGTAGACTAAGTCAAATTTTTAAAAGAGACTACTCCTCGCCGGAAGAACTTCTTTTTGAAAAAAGAGCCCTTGCAGAAAATTTATTTCACCATTGGAAAGAGTATTTTTTTCGTCAAAAGGACTTTTTAGATTTGCTTACATCCTATGAAAGGGCAGTAAAATTCTCAAATAATTTAATGGAAAATTTTAAAAGTTTTGAGGAATGTTATATTTGTTCTGCAATAGAAGGAAAGGGATGTTGTAAGGCAGGGTTAGAAAACGAGGTAACCGTAAATATTCTTCTTATTAATCTTTTTTTGGAAAAAGACATCTCTGAGGCACGCGAAATACCAGGAAGATGTTTTTTTGTAGGAAGTCGCGGATGTAAAATATTTGCAAGACCCTATTTATGTAGGGAATTCTTTTGTAGAAGACTTAGTGATAAATTTTCTCAAGAAGAATATAAAAAAATTTCTCAAGCGATAGCTGAAGAATTAACTTTACTTTATAAACTTTGTGAGTATATTAAAAGGGAATTTAATTTTCTTTTGGGTGAATTTGTTTATGAATTAGATATAACAGGT
>CALLJI010000126.1 GCA_938091475.1 uncultured Caldimicrobium sp.
TCTGTCTTAAGACTTTCGGGATTATAAATAAGCTTATCTAAACTCTTCACAATAGCATCTAAGGGCCTCTTTACAAAGAACCAGAACAAAATCGCACCTAAGCTCATAAAGAAAAGAATGAGGATTAATATTATGTAGAAAACCATCTCAATATAAAAAACATTTATGACAGAGGTTTTTGATGCTACATCCTGAATCAAATTATAAAGATAAAAAGAGAGAGAAAAATTAACTATTACACTTAAACCTAATACGAATCCAATCTTCCAAAAAAGGCTTCTATCAACCGCTAATCGGATAAGTTTTAAAAAACCCTCTTTAATAGACTTGGCCATTTTTAATTCCTTTTTATTAATTCATAAGTTAAAACATAGCAATTATTTCCATCTTGACAAGGGTTAGATTTGTAGTAACTTACTTATATGCCTTCAGAAAAAATTCTTCCCATAGAGAAAAGGTCTGGTTCCCAGTCTGAGGCCCTCTCTCCGATAGATGAGCTTACTTTAAAGGTTACCAAAGAAATTGTAATTAAATTTATCGAAATGGGCAGGTGCTCACCAGCCACATTTGAAGAAGTTTTTACTTTAGTGCATTCTGTGATCAAAAAAAATCTTCAGAAATAGGATGCAAATGAATATTTTAGCTATCCATGGGAGTCCGAGAAAGGGGGGCAATTCAGAAATTCTCCTACAGGCCTTCATAGAAGGCACTAAAAGCAAAAATCCCAAGCTTGAAAAAATCTCTCTCTATGAATTAAAATTTTCTCCTTGTATAGCCTGTGGCGAATGCGAACATTCAGGAGAGTGTGTCTTAAGAGACGATATGACGGAAATCTATCCCAAAATCCTCTCTGCAGATCTCTTAGTGGTTTCAACCCCAATCTTTTTCTATTCACAGCCCTCGATGCTGCAAGCCTTTTTTGAGAGATTTCAAGCCCTCTGGGCCTCAAAGTATATACTTCATCTTTCTCATCCCTTTAATAAAACTCCTCGGGGCATTTTATTAGCCCTTGGAGCCACTAAAGGGAAAAAACTCTTTGAAGCTTTGGTAAGAACTTATAAATTTGTGATGGATGCCTGCTGGGGTAAATATGTAGGAGGTTTGTTTTTCAGGGGAATAGATAAAAAGGGTGAAATTTTAGAGCACCCTGACATCTTAGAAAAAGCCAAAAACTTAGGAAAAGAGGTAGTCCTTTTTGAAGATGAAGCAAACTGGAATTTAGAGCGAAGTCCTACCCCTTAGGCAACCTCTTCAAAAAGTTTAGCATAAGCCCTTGCTCTTTCTTCAATGGAAACTGCTTTCCAGATATCACTTATAACTGCAATTAAGTCTGCTCCAAGCTCAATGAGAGGTTTAGCCCTCTCTAAAGTAATTCCTCCAATAGCGCACAGGGGAAGCGTGAGCCTTTTTTTTGCCTCTCTTAAGATTTCTAAGGGAATTATTGGGGACTGCGGTTTAGTGGGGGATAGATAGAAACTGCCAAAGGCTACATAACTTGCTCCCAACTTTTCAGCTCGGAGCGCTCTCTCTAAATCTCCATAACAGGAAACCCCTATGATCTTCCCGGGAAGCTCGGTTAGAGCCCGCTCTATTGAAGTATCCTCTTTTCCTAAATGAACTCCGTCTGCAGAAACCACTTTCGCTAACTCAACAGAGTCATTCACTATAAAAAGGGCTTGATATTTATGGCATAATTTCTTTAGAGCTAAAGCTATTGGCAGAAGCTCTTCCAAAGGGGTCTCTTTATCCCTTAACTGAACTATTTTGGCACCACCCTTAAGTGCACTCTCCACCATCTCAAAAATTTTTCCCTTTTCGTAGGGCGTTAGTTCTTTATCCGTTATTACATATAGGCCTCTGAGATTTGTCTGCCTTGGATTATCCATTCTTTATACCCCTAAGCATTTTTTAACATTTTAATACCCAACCTTTGGATAGACAATAGATCATACAATCTATTGCGGTTACAATTTTGATGGGGGTATACCGTGCCCTAAGATTTTGATTGTAAGGGCAGGGCTTCCCTGCCCGAGATCTTGTAGAGGCGATTCACGAATCGCCCAAAATCGTAGAAGCAAGGCTTGCCCTATGAAAGAACACCCATTCTACAATCTCTTGGAATTTTCTAAAAGCGTATTAATAATAAATGCTTAAAGGAAAAAATTTAGGCTAATTCTTTAGCGAGGGGAGATTTTTATGCCCATTAGTTCCATTGAAGAAGCTTTAGAGGATCTTAGGCAAGGTAAAATGCTCATTGTGGTAGATGATGAGGACCGAGAGAATGAAGGCGACCTTATTGTTATGGCAGAAAAGGTCACCCCAGAGTCCATCAATTTTATGGCAAAATACGGAAGGGGACTTATTTGCTTAGCAATTGCTCCTGAAATAGCTGATAAACTTAAACTTGAACTTCAACCCAGAAGAGGGATAGACCCCTATGGAACAGCTTTTACTGTCTCCATTGATGCCAGAGAGGGTATCACCACTGGGATCTCAGCCTATGATAGAGCTTATACCATAAAAAAGGTCATTGATGAAAATAGCAAGCCCGAAGACTTTATCACTCCAGGACATATTTTCCCCATCATAGCTAAAAAAGGAGGAGTTTTAGTGAGAGCAGGTCACACTGAGGCGGCTGTGGATTTAGCGCGTCTCTGTGGGATGAAACCAGCAGGAGTTATCTGTGAAATAATGAAAGATGATGGTACTATGGCAAGGCTTCCAGACTTGGAAGAGTTTGCAGAAAAATGGAACCTAAAAATCATCACGATCAGAGATCTTATTGCCTATAGATTAAAGAAAGAAACCTTAGTAAAAAGAGAAGTAGAAACCACCCTTCCCACCCCCTATGGAACTTTTAAACTCATTGCCTATAGCAATCTTATTGACCAGGCTACCCATATTGCTTTAGTTATGGGTGAGATCACTGAGGATCCTACTTTAGTAAGGGTACACTCAGAGTGTCTGACAGGGGATGTCTTTGGCTCCCTAAGGTGTGATTGTGGTCCTCAGTTAAAGAAAGCTATGGAAATGATTGCTAAGGAAGGAAAGGGAGTTTTACTATATCTACGCCAAGAGGGAAGAGGGATTGGTCTTTTAAATAAATTAAAAGCCTATGCTTTGCAAGAACAGGGCTTGGATACAGTGGAAGCTAACCTTGCCCTTGGATTTAAACCTGATCTCAGAGATTATGGAATAGGAGCTCAAATTTTAAGGGACTTGGGAATTAAACAAATACGCCTTATGACTAATAATCCCAGGAAAATTGTAGGTTTAGAAGGTTATGGAATGAAGGTTGTAGAAAGAGTCCCTATTGAAATTTCCCCCATTAAAGAAAACCTTAAGTACCTTCAGACCAAAAAAGAAAAGCTTGGACATCTTATTTCCTGCTTAAAATAAAAATTGTGAAGGTGTTTTGACCTTAAAAAACTTCTCTAAGAAGGGGGAAAACTTGAGAGTGGCAATTGTGAGTGATTCCCACGATAGAATAGACCATCTGGAATGGGCTATTGAAGAGTCTACAAAAAGAGAGGTAAAGAGACTTTTTCATTGTGGTGATTTGATCTCACCCTTTATGCTTTTAACTCTGGCCAAATTTCCGGGTCCTGTGGATTTTATCTTTGGAAACAATAAGGGCGATATTTTTCTTCTCTGTAAACTCTTGAAGGACTATCCACATCTTAACTTACATGGAGATGAGGCTTTTTTAGAAATAGAGGGCATAAAGATAGCTTTAGTTCATTATCCTAAAATAGCCGAGCAATTAGCTTTGGGGAAAAAGTTTGACTATATTTTCTGTGGGCATACCCATAAATTTAAAGTTTGGGAGATAGGTATTACACTTATCATTAATCCTGGCGAACTAATGGGAAAGGAAGGGCCCCCTTCCTTTGTAATTTTGGACTTAAAAACCAAACAATGGGAAAGGTTAACTCTTAATAGATAAGTCTGCCCTTTTAGGAGAGCACTAATGAGAAGAACCCGTTTTTTTCTTCCTACCTTGAGAGAGGATCCCTCAGAAGCAGAAACAGTAAGTCATAAACTCTTATTGAGAGGCGGATTTATAAGAAAGGTTGCCTCTGGAATATATAATTTTCTCCCCTTAGGTTTTCGGGTGCTAAAGAAGATTGAAAACATTGTGAGAGAGGAGATGAACAAAGCAGGTGCTTTGGAGATACTTATGCCTCTTGTGCAACCAGCAGAGCTTTGGAAAGAAACAGGAAGATGGGAGGCATATGGAAAAGAACTTCTGCGTTTTAAAGACAGAAAGGAGCATGACTTTTGTCTTGGTCCCACCCATGAAGAAATTGTAACAGATCTTGTGCGAAAAGAAGTAAGGTCATATCGAGACTTACCCCTCATCCTCTACCAAATTGCACCTAAATTTAGAGATGAAATTAGACCTCGCTTTGGCTTGATGAGGGCAAGGGAATTCTTAATGAAAGATGCCTATTCCTTTGATGCAGACTTGGAAGGAGTAGAAAAGAGCTATCAATTAATGTATTCAACCTATTGCAAGATCTTTGAAAATTGTGGACTAAAATTCAAAGCAGTTAAAGCTCATACAGGGGCAATGGGAGGTGATTTTTCCCATGAATTTATGGTGCTATCTGAGACTGGAGAAGATACCCTGGCTATATGTGAAAATTGTGGCTATGCCTCAAATATAGAACTAACCCCTGCCATAAGCAAGGCTTCCTATCCCATAGAACCCATTAAACCCCTTGAAAAGGTTTATACTCCTGGAGTTAGATCTGCCAAAGATGTAGCAGAATATCTGGGATTTCCATTAGAGAAAATTACCAAAACCCTTATTTATATTATTGAGGAAAAAGAACCTATAGCTGTTGTGATAAGAGGGGATCATGAGCTAAATGAAGTGAAATTGGAAAAAATCTTAGGAGGAAAGGCCTTTCGGTTAGCTACTGAAGAGGAAATATTAAAGTTAACAGGTGCACATCCTGGATTTTTGGGTCCAAAGGGGCTTTCAATGAAAATAATTGTGGATAAGGCTTTAGAAAATTATCCCAACTTTGTAATCGGGGCAAATGAGGATAATTATCACTATGTGAATGCTAACTTAGGGGAAACCTTTAAGGCAGATCTCCTTGCCGATTTAAGAAAGGCTACCCAAGGAGACCTTTGCCCTCAGTGTGATAAAGAGCTTTTCTTTCTTAAAGGTATTGAAGTTGGACATATCTTTAAACTTGGAACCAAATACAGTTCTGCTATGAGAGCTACTTTCTTAGATAGAGATGGCAAAGAAAAACCTATCCTTATGGGATGCTATGGAATAGGAGTAAGTCGAATCATTTCAGCTGCAATAGAACAAAATAATGATGAGAAGGGGATCATTTTTCCTTGGGCAATTGCCCCCTTTCAAATTGGAATAATTTCATTAAACAAAATTTTTTCAGACAAGGCAGAAAAGCTTTATTCAGAGCTTTCAGCACTCTGGGAAGTGCTCTATGATGATAGAGAAGAAAGCCCTGGAGTGAAATTTAAAGATATGGACCTCATTGGAATCCCCCTTCAACTTATTTTAGGTAAAAGCTTTCAGGAAAGGGGAGAAATTGAGGTCAAAATCCGCAAAAAGGACGAGAGATTTTATGTAAGAGAGGAAAATTTAAAAAATTTTATTTCTGAGATTTCCAAAACCCTTTAAAAATGAAAAAGTATAAACTCTCTGAGATTGCCTCCTATGTCTCTGGAGCCCTTTATGGTATAGATTTAGAGGTAACAGGGCTTAATGCCCTACCCCTGGCAAGGGAATCTGAACTCTCCTTTGTGGATACATTGAAGAGGCTTGACCAAGCAAAAAAGAGCAAAGCCTCTGCCCTGCTTGCCCCTGAGGGTTTTTCTAAACATCTCCCTGAAAAATCCCTTATAGAAGTCAAAGACCTGCGCACTGCCCTGGCAAAAATCTCCTTTCTCTTTAAAGAACCCCTTAAATACGAACCAGGAATTTCTCAACTAACCTATATTGCCTCTTCAGCAGAAATACATCCTGAGGCTATGATCTATCCCTTTGTTTATATAGGTGAAAAAGTAAAAATTAATCAGGGAGTTATTATCTATCCCTTTTGTTATGTGGGAGATTTTTGCGAGATCGGAGAGGGTAGTATTTTGTTTCCTCATGTAGTGCTTTACCCGGGAACTGTCCTTGGAAAAAATTGTATTCTCCACGCAGGGGTTGTGCTTGGCTCTGATGGTTTTGGATATTCTCAAGAGCCCAAAGAGGAGGGCTTTAAAAATTTGAAAATTTATCATTTTGGAAGGGCAAGGATTGGAGATGAAGTAGAAATTGGGGCAAATTCAACTATTGATAGGGCAACCTTTGGGGAAACCTTGATTGATTCTGGCACAAAAATAGATAACTTGGTGCAAATTGGCCACAATGTAAGAGTAGGTAAGGAATGCATCTTAGTTTCCCATACTGCCATTGGCGGAAGCGCTCTTTTGGAGGACTATGTAATGTTAGGAGGGCAAGTAGGTATTGCTCCTCAGAGTATTTTAAGAAAGGGAGTAAAAGTTGCTGCAAAATCTGGTGTTGTGGGAGAAATACCAGCAGGAGAAGAGATAGCTGGAATCCCTGCTATAAAGGCAAGCTTATGGAGAAAAGCTGTCATTATCTTTGAAAAATTGCCTGAACTTTATAAAGATCTCAAAAACTTATTAAAAGAGGGGAAGACCAAGTCTTCTTAGATGACTTTCCCTTTCTCTCCATCCCTCTAAAGTCTTTACCCAAAGCTCCAGATAAATTTTTTTCTTAAGTAAATACTCAAGCTCCTCCCGAGCCAGAGTACCTATTTTTTTAAGCATTCTCCCTTGTTTTCCCACAATAATTCCCTTTTGGGAGTCTCTTTCCACAAAAATAGTGGCTTGAATGCGAAGAAGGTTTCTTTCTGGAATCTCTTCTATGGTTTCCACTTTTACTGCTACACAATAAGGAATCTCTTGATAGGTAGAAAGGAAGACCTTTTCTCTAATTATTTCTGCAATAAGGAGCTTTAAGGGTAAATCTGTGACATAGCCTGGCTCATAAAAAAAGGGGCCCTCTGGTATGAGTTTCTCTAATTCAATCAATATTCTCTCTAATCCATCCCGCTTTAGGGCTGAAACTGGAATTATAGCAGAAAAGTTATAAAGCTTTGAAAAATAATCTATAAGGGGTAGAAGTTCATTTTTGTTGGACATTAAATCAATTTTATTCATAACTAAAAGCGTAGGCTTCCCCACTTTTTTAATAATCTCTAAGATTTTTTCCTCTTCTGGCACTCTATTTGTAACATCCATCACCCAAATAATGGCATCTACCTCTTCTAAGGCTTGCAGGGCTTGTTTAACCATCAACTGATTAAAAAGAGAGGAGGGTTCATGGATACCTGGAGTATCAACAAATATTATTTGCAAGTGGTCCTTAGTATAAATCCCACGAATATTAAAACGGGTGGTTTGAGGTTTTGGACTAACTATGGATACCTTTGTACCAAGCAGTTGATTTAAAAGGGTTGATTTGCCTACATTAGGTAACCCGATAAGTGCAACAACTCCAGATTTGGTCTTTTCCCCACTCTCTGTCATAATGATTAAAATTACACTAAATCTCCTTAATTGCAAGGATTTAGCGATGATAAAACCTTTTGGTTAGGTCAATTTTTAGAGGCTTTTACCATACGACCAGCCTAAAGGTTCTAAAAATTGTAAGGGTCAGGACTTACCTCTGCGCCGCACTTTGTAGGGGCATGGCATGCCGTGCCCTAATTGGTTTCATCGGTAGGGGCAATTCACGAATTGCCCAAAAAGATTTCCAAAAATGTAAGGGCTGGGCTTGCCCCTGCCCCTGCCCAGTATTTTGTAGGGGCACGGCACGCTGTGCCCTCAATTGGGCAACCGCAAGGGCTGTCCCTCTTATTTCCAAAGGGAAATCACTAATATTCCCATAAACATTATCAAAGCTGCAGAAAGCCTAAGCGGAATTTCTCTCTCC
>CALLJI010000127.1 GCA_938091475.1 uncultured Caldimicrobium sp.
TGTAAGTTCTTCTTTCTTTTGGAGAACGGCTTCTTTAGCTTTTTCTAAAGTTTCTGAAAGAGTACTTTTTTTCTCTTCAAGAAGTTCTTTAGCTTTACTTTTGATCTCCTCTATGCTACCTTCTGCTTTTTCTTTTAATTCAGAGACCTTTTCCTTGATGAGACTGCTTTCCTCTTTAATTTTTTCAGAGGTTTCTTCAGCCTTTTCTCTAATTTTACGTCTTATTTCACTTCCACTGGCTGGAGCATAGAGTAAAGCCACCACTGCTCCCACTGCTGCACCAGCTATAAAGGCTAAAACAATAGGTAGTTTTTTTCCTTCCATAATTATCCCTCCCTTTTTATTTTTAAAATTTTCTGTAAACCCTTCACTACCTCTAAGAATCCTGTAGATAACGCATTAATTTCAATATAAGTTTTTTTAAGATTATAATTTAGGTGTTCTAAAACTTCTTTTCCCAAATTTACGCTCTCAGTAAACTCTTGAATTAAGGGATTAAGACTCTGGGAAACCTGTAAAGTTTTATTTTTTACCTCTGAAGTAATGCCTTTAGTATCCTTTAAAATGTCTCTTGCGTCTTCTAAGGTGAAATGAAGGTCATCTTTTATTACTTCAATCTGACCTTTTACAAAATTTCCTAAATCCTTAATTGAATGCCCTACCTCCTCTATAATGGGAGGAATAACCCTTAGATCTGTAACCAGTTTATTAAGATTATCAATTGTAGTTTTGGAGATTTCAAGATTATCCTGCATTTTATCCAGTGAAGATTTAAATTTCTCTATAAGAGCTGGTAAAAGAACTAAATTCTCATTAACTTCTTTTATCAGCTTAGATATTTTTAAAGCTATTACAAACAAAATCAGTAAAGCTAAGACAGCTAACCCTAAGAATATATATATGACATATTCCATAGGTTACTCCTCAAAGAGAGATTTCCTATATAATATAGGACAAAAATTTAAATAAACAAGAGATATTTAAGTTTTACCCCTTTAATTAATACCATTTTATAAGTTCTGGATAGGCTCTTCTTATGATTTCATCCTCAGGAATTATTCTTACACCTAATTTCCTCAAACCGTGTCCATATAGGTGATATTTCAAGGTATAAAAGGCTCTATTTCCTTCTCGTTTTACTAATTCTAAGGGGATAAAATTAATCTCCTGTGTGAGTTTTTCTTCTTCAAAACTTGTTTCTCTAATACAGACTAACTCTACTTTAATTAATTCAGGGCTAAGATTTCCTAATTCTACTTCTACAAAAATTTCTACTTCTGTGTCCTCCCAAAGGGCTTCACTTTCTAAATTAGTTTTAAAAGCTATGATTTTCAATTGGTTCCAATGATTAGAAAGCATTTTTCTTTTATTTTCTAATTCTTTGATTAAAGCAAAATTTTCCTTAGAGAGTGCTTTTTCTGCTTTAAAGATAGGTAAATAAAATTTTTCAAAATATTCGAGAAGCACCCTATTTATGGAAAAATATTTACAGGCTATGTAGAAAGCTCTTTTCATTCTTTTTACCCATTCCCTGGGAATACCTTCTTCATCTCTCTGATAATAAAGATTTCTAATTTCTCCTTCAATTAAGGAATAGATTTGATTGGCTTCAAAGTAATTGTAAGGAGGAAGCCCTTCTTTGGGATAAACAGCCCACCCATTTGTTCCATCATATCCTTCAGCCCACCAACCATCAAGAACACTCAGATTGAGAACCCCATTTAGGCTTGCCTTCATACCTGATGTGCCACTTGCTTCCATAGGTCTATAAGGTGTGTTTAACCAGAGGTCTGAGCCCCAAATAATATAGCGTGCTGTATGTATATCATAATTTTCTATGAAAATGAATTTATCCTCTACTTGATTTTTTTGACGAAATTCAATCAACTCTTGAATCATTTTTTTACCTTGAATATCCTTGGGATGAGCCTTTCCAGCAAAAACAAAAAGAACGGGTTTTTCAGAATTTTGCAAGATTTTTAACAATCTTTCCTTATCAAATAAAAGTAAATTATTTCTCTTATAACCTGTTATTCTTCTTGCACAACCTATTATGAAAGCAAATCTCTTAAGGGGAAGACTCCATTTTCGAGAAATTTTTTGATACTCACTTTTCATTAACTCCTCTTCTAGAAGTTTATTTAATAGATTAATTAACCTTTGTTTGTTCTTTCTGTGTGCTTCCCAAATTTCTTCATCGGGAATCTTAAGAATTTCTTCCCAGGCAGGATCATCTGGGCACAGAAATCTAAAATCTGGTCCAATATATTTTAATAGGAGGTCATTAAAGGGTTCAGAAAGCCATCGCCAATAAACTCCGTTAGTTATATAATCGATGGGGACCTCTTCTAAAAGCCAATCTTCGAAAAGGGGTTGCCACATCTTTTTGGTAGTCTCTTGATGTAGCTTAGAAACAGCATTGACATAACGAGAATGTCTTATGGCCATAGCTGGTAGCCAGAAAATAGTTTGATCACTAAGAATGCATCCGCATTGGATCAATTGATCCATAGTAAGACCAAGTGAGGTTAGTTCTTGTCCTAAATATTTTTCAACCAGTTTGGTTTCAAAGTGCTCATTTCCTGCAATGAGAGGGGTATGGGTAGTAAAGATAGTGGTTTCTTGGATATAGAGTTTGGCTTCCTCAAAGGTAAGTCCTTTTGCTTGCATTAAATCTTTAAGCCTCGAGAGAATTACAAAGGCTGAATGCCCCTCGTTTAAATGATAAATCTTTGGGTAAATCCCCATTTTCTTTAAGGCTTCGTAGCCCCCCATCCCTAAAATAATTTCTTGTTTGAGTCTCACTTCTGGATCGGTTGGATATAAGTAGTCTAATAAATTTCTCACACTTTGAGAATTTTCGGGTAAATCTGAATCTAAAAAGAGACATATTCTCTTTCCGACATCTACTTTCCATATCTTAATCTTTATGGGCTCTTCCAAAATTTTAATCTCTACTATAAGGGGTTTACCTTCCCCATCTTTAACTTCTCGTAAGATATTTAAAAACTTATCGTATTTTTCTCCTTCCTCTTTTTGCATCCCTGAAGGATCAAGGGTTTGTTTAAAGTAGCCTCTATTATAAAGTAAGCTTATTCCTATTAAAGGGACATCTAAATCGGAGGCTCCCATAAGTATATCCCCTGCTAATACACCTAAGCCACCAGCATAGATAGGTAAGGCCTCATGTAAGGCAAATTCTGTTGAGAAATAGGCTATATAATCCTCCTTAGTCAATTCTGCAGATCTAATGAGAGGATGGGTCTTTTTTTGATAACTTTCAAAGCGTTCCCAAATTTCATGGAGCTCTGAAAGAAATCTTTTATCCTTAGACAAAGCTTCAAGTTTGCCCTTAGGCATTAGGTGAATAAATTTTATTGGATTATGTTTTACCTTTCTAAAGGTTTCAGGATCCATCTTATAAAAAAGGGAAAGGGCTCCAAAATCCCAAGTAAACCAGAGATTGTATGAAATGGTAACCAACTTTTCCAGACTCTCAGGAAAGCGAGGATACACAAAAAATTTCTTGAATTCCATATTTATGCCTCCAGCCTTTCTTCAAGATCAGCTAGTGTATTAATAAAATACCTGTAAGCATTTTCCGGTAGATCAAAAGGTGAGAAATATTTATGTACATCTCCATCTTGAAAGTATTTAATACACATATAATAGAAATGATCTGAAGTAGTGAGCTTTTTTAAAAGAGAAATAATCTCTTTA
>CALLJI010000128.1 GCA_938091475.1 uncultured Caldimicrobium sp.
ATCATCTCTTCAGTAATTCTCTCCGTTGTAGTAGACCATATGTCAATGGCCTTATTATATCTCTCGGATTCAGTAATCAAGCCATCTCGATATTGTTCCCACAACTCAGTTATTTTTCTTTCAGCCTCCTTTAGAATTTCAGCCTTTTTCTCGGGAATAGTTAAATAATCCACAGAAATGGAGAGCCCTGCTCTTGTGGCCATACTAAAACCAAGGGTTTTAATCTTATCAGCGAAAAGAACCGTTTTCTTAAGTCCAGCCCTTCTGTAAGACAAATTAATTAATTCCTGTAACTCCTTTTTTCGAAGGGGTTTATTATATACCTCAAAGGGAATCTCATCAGGCACAATAGAAGAAAAAAGAACCCTTCCCACAGTGGTCTCAACCAAAGTTCCCTTCATTCTTACCTTAATTTTGGCTTGAAGATGAACCTCTCCAGACTCGTAAGCCATAAATACTTCTTCTATGTCTTTAAAAATCTTTCCCTCACCTGGGGCAAAGGGTCTCTCCATAGTGATGTAAAAACAACCTAAAACCATATCCTGCGTGGGATAAACTACAGGAATTCCATTAGCTGGAAGAAGAATATTATTGGTAGAGAGAATGAGAACTCTATTTTCTATTTGAGCCTCTACAGAGAGGGGCACATGTACTGCCATCTGGTCCCCATCAAAATCGGCATTATAAGCTACACAAACGAGGGGATGAAGTTGGATGGCCTTAGTATCAATTAACACTGGTTCAAAGGCCTGAATTCCCAATCTATGTAAAGTGGGTGCCCTGTTTAACATTACAGGATACTCCTTTACAATCTCCTCCAGAGCATCCCAAACTACCATATGCTCTTCTTCCACCAATTTCTTAGCAGTCTTAATGTTAGTAGCATAACCATTTCTCTCTAACCACCCATAAATAAAGGGCTTAAAAAGCTCTAAAGCCATTTTTTTAGGAAGACCACATTGATGCATTCTTAACTCAGGACCTGCCACAATTACAGATCTCCCAGAAAAATCCACTCTCTTTCCTAAAAGATTTTGTCTAAATCTCCCCTGTTTCCCCTTTAAAACATCAGATAAACTCTTAAGTGGTCTTCTACTCGGACCTGTGACTGGTCTTCCCCTTCTTCCATTATCAAAAAGAGCATCTACCGCCTCCTGAAGCATTCTCTTTTCGTTCTTTAGAATGATTTCTGGTGCATCAAGATCAATAAGCTTTTTCAATCTCACATTCCTGTTTATAACCCTTCTGTATAGATCATTCAGATCTGAAGTAGCAAATCTACCACCCTCAAGTGGTACAAGAGGTCTTAGCTCTGGTGGGATAACTGGTATCACTTGAAGTATCATCCACTCTGGCTTGTTGCCAGATTCAAGAAAAAATCTAATAAGCTGAAGCCTTTTCCCCAGCTTTTTTCTTCTGGATTCACTTTGGGTAGTTTGCATCTCAAGCATAATGTCTTTGGCTAACTTTTCTAACTCAAGTCTCTTGAAAAGCTCAATTATCGCCTCTGCACCAGTGCCAATCTTAATTTTGTCCCCATAAGTCTCTGATAGATAAAAATATTTTTCTTCGTTTAAAAGAGTACCAACAGGAAATTCCTCCACCTTACTCTCTATCACCACATATTTTTCTAAGTAAAGGATAGACTCAACTTCTTTTAAAGTCATATCTAAAAGAAGCCCTATCTTAGAAGGTATACTTCTTAAATACCAAATATGTGCAACTGGGGAGGCAAGTTCAATATGCCCGAGTCTCTCCCGTCTTACTTTACTCTGAATTACCTCCACTCCACATTTTTCACAGATAACTCCTCTATGTTTCATCCCTTTATACTTTCCACAGAGACACTCATAATCCTTAATAGGCCCAAAGATTTTTGCACAAAAAAGACCATCCCTTTCTGGTTTTAAAGTTCTATAATTTATGGTCTCAGGCTTTTTGACCTCTCCATAACTCCATTCCCTTATTTTTTCAGGACTGGCTAAACCAATTTTAACTGCCTTAATCCTTACCATATCTTTGGGCTTTTCTAAAATACTCAACAAATCTTTCATCTTTAAATACCCCCTTTAAAAGGTTTATTCTTCAATCAATTCTGCATCTAAAGCCAGACCCTGTAATTCCTTGGTAAGAACTTTAAAACTCTCTGGCAAACCAGATTCCAAAAAGTTTTTCCCTTTAATAAGCTTCTCGTACATACGAGTCCTACCCTCTACATCATCGCTTTTAACAGTTAAAAACTCTTGTAAGGTGTAAGCAGCACCATAGGCTTCAATAGCCCATACCTCCATTTCTCCCAATCTCTGGCCACCAAACTGGGATTTTCCACCTAAAGGTTGTTGAGTAATGAGTGAATAAGGTCCTATAGAACGAGCATGAATTTTGTCATCCACTAAATGATGCAGCTTTAACATATGCATATATCCAACAGTTACCCTTTCCATAAAGGGCTCTCCAGTCATACCATTATAAAGAAGCGTAGTGCCACTCTCATCCAGTCCTGCCAATCTTAACCATTTTTTAATTTCTCCTTCTTTTGCTCCTGAGAAGACCGGAGTAGCAACAGGTATTCCCTCTTTAAAGGCCCTAGCTAATTCTAAAATCTCTTCCTCACTTTTGCCCTCAACAAACATCACATATTCTTCCTCATTAAATATCTCTTTGAGCACTGCCTTTACAGCCTCAACTTGGTATTCGCTGGCAAGTTGTGCTAACTTTGCCCCTAATTCCTTACAAGCCCAACCAAGGTGTGTCTCAAGTAATTGCCCAATGTTCATACGAGAGGGGACCCCAAGGGGGGAAAGAATCATATCCACAGGCCTACCATCCGGTAAAAAGGGCATATCCTCAATAGGAACAATTTTTGAAACAACACCCTTGTTTCCGTGACGACCAGCCATCTTATCACCTGGCTGAAGCTTTCTCTTCATAGCCACATAAACCTTAACAATCTTTAAAACCCCCGGTGGTAACTCCTCACCCTTTTTGATTTTGTTTATCTTTGCCTCATATTCCTCAATAATTTCTCTCTTTTTCTTCTCAAAACTCTTTAGCACTTCCTGCACTATGGCTCTTTTCTCAGCTGGCACAGCCTCTTTCAATTTATTCAGAAGAGCAGAAGGCAAAGTCAATAACTTTTCTTTAGTTATCCCTTCTCCTTTTTTTATAAATACTTCACCCTCCCAATCCAGCTCTTCCTTAAGGGCAACACCCTCTAATATTTGAGCCAATTTATGAATTACACTTCTTTTTAGCACCTCTAAGATGTCTGCCTGCGTTTTAAGCAACTTAGCAATAGCTTCATCTTCTTTAGCCTTTGCTCGGCTATCCTTTTCCAATCCCTTTCTGGTCAAAACTTTTGTATCAATAACAATACCTTCTATTCCTGCAGGCACTTTCAATGAAGTGTCCTTTACATCTCTTGCCTTTTCTCCAAAAATTGCTCTTAAAAGCTTTTCTTCTGGAGTAAGAGCTGTCTCACCCTTTGGAGTCACCTTACCCACTAAAATATCACCTGGGCGCACATAGCTTCCAATTTTCACTATCCCGCTTTCATCTAAATGTTGTAAAGCTTCCTCTCCAATATTGGGAAGGTCTCTGGTAATTTCCTCTTTACCTAACTTAGTTTCACGAGCAACACACTCAAATTCCTCAATATGAATAGAAGTAAAGACATCCTCTTTGACCAACCTCTCCGAAATGATAATTGAGTCTTCAAAGTTATAACCCATCCAAGGCATAAAGGCTACTAAAACATCCTTACCTAAAGCCAACTCTCCCCTGTTCATAGAAGGACCATCTGCTAAAACATCTCCCTTTTTAACCCTTTGGCCCGCCCTAACTACTGGTTTTTGATTAAAAGTAGTATTCTGATTAGATTTGTTCCACTTAACTAAGTTATATACCTTAACCTCAGGAAATCCATCCTGGTCCCTTTCATAACTCACAACTATTCTCTGACTATCTACATATTCAACTATTCCATCCCCCTCAGCCATAAGTAATAAGCCAGAGTTTTTAGCTACACTTCTTTCCATCCCTGAACCAACTAAAGGGGCTTGAGTGCGAATTAAGGGTACAGCTTGACGCTGCATATTAGATCCCATTAAAGCACGGTTAGCATCATCATGCTCTAAGAAAGGAATTAAGGAGGATGAAACACTCACCATTTGAGCTGGGAATAAATCTACAAAATCTATCTCCTCCTTTCTTGCTAAAATAAAATCCCCATTTTTTCTTGCAGGAACAACTTCATCTAAAATATTCCCCTCTTTATCTATTTGGATTGTAGATTGAGCAATCACTAAATCCTTTTCTTCAGCGGCATTTATATAAACCACTTGGGAAGTCACTTTTCCATCCTTTACAAGCCTATATGGAGTCTCTAAAAAACCATAAGGATTTGTTTTGGCAAAGGTGGTAGGTGAGACAATTAATCCAATATTAGGGCCTTCAGGTGTCTCAATAGGACAAATTCTTCCATAGTGACTGGGATGCACATCTCTAACCTCAAAACCAGCCCTTTCTCTGGTAAGACCACCAGGCCCCAAAGCAGAGAGCCTTCTAATATGAGTTAACATAGATAAAACATTGGTTTGGTCCATAAACTGAGATAATTGCCCCTGCGCAAAAAATTCTTTCACCGCTGATAAAACGGGTTTGCTATTGATTAAATCTCCTGGGGTTAGGTTTTCTACCTCCTCGAGCTGAAGTTTTTCCTTCACAATTCTCTCCATCCTCATTAAACCAAGTAAAAATTGATTCTCCACCAACTCTCCCACTGGCCTTACCCTTCTATTGGAAAGACTATCTATATCATCCCCTTCCTCTTCCTTTTCCTTCAGTCTTATGAGCTCCTTTAGAATAGCTATAACATCATCTAAGGTTAAAGTCCTCTGAGTTACCGGAATTTCTAAACCTAAGCGAAGATTCATTTTATATCTTCCAATTTCAGATAAATCAAAGGTTTGCAACTCAAAAAATAAGGAATTAAAATAAGCTGTGGCTACCTCTAAGGTAACAGGACTGGTAGGTCTCATTTTTTTATAGATTTCAACGAGAGCCTCTTCCTTTGTTTTAGATTTATCAGACTTTAAAGAATCTCTTAAGGCTAAGGAATATTTTTGAAAATCTGTAAACAAAACTGTGATTTCCTTTATCCCCTTTTCTCTTAAATTTTGGAGAATTTCTGAGGTAATTTCTGTATTAACTGGTAAAAGAACTTCCCCTGTTTCTTTATCCACTATTTCCTTAACACTAATTTTCCTTAGAATAAGGCTATCTTCACCTTTAATTTTTGTAATCCCCAATTCCCTTAATCTTCTTACCACTCCAGCACTGATTACTTTACCCTTTCTAACTAAAATTTCTCCAGTTTCTGGATGAACATAATCTGCCTCTGCCTTTCTTCCTACCAATAAATCAAAATTTAACTCCTTCTCCACTCCCTCAGGCCATATATAATACTTTTCTACCGGATAAAAAAGATTTAAAATAGCCTCTTCACTCAAGCCCATTGCCCTGAGGAAGACAGTGGCAGATATATTTTTTCTCTTATCAATTCTTACAAAGAATCTGCCTTTATAATCATAGATAAAATCTATCCAAGACCCCTTTACTGGAATAACCCTGGCAATATAGGTAAGGCGCCCAGCCTTGGCCTGTGTTTTATCTTTCTCAAAAATTACACCGGGTGAACGCTGAAGCTGACTAACAATGGCTCTCTCTGTACCATTAATAATGAATCGCCCGTCCTGCGTCATTAAAGGTATGGTTCCAAAATAGAGCTCTTGCTCTTTGATGTCTCTAATGCTCTTTACTCCAGTGTCTGGATCTATGTCATAGGTTAAGAATCTTACCCTTAATTTCATCGGAGCCTCATAGGTTTGCCCCTTTTCCTTTGCCTCTGTAGGCTCAAGCTCAGGAGCCTGTATTTTGTAATCAAGATACTCTAAGACACAACTCTCCGCATAATCTTTGATAGGAAAGACAAGTCTTAAGGCCCGATGAATACCTACATCTTTTCTATTTCCTATAGGGGTTTCTGCTTGTAAAAATTGACTATAAGATCTTTTAGAAATTTCCAGTAAATCAGGTAAATCCATCATTAATTTGACTTTACCAAAATTTTTTCTTATACTCAACTGCTGGTTAGCCTTTGACATTCCAGACTTCCCTCCTTCTTGGGATTTAAAAGACAATAAGGGACCTCTTTTTATTATGAGGTCCCTTAATAAGAATATTCTGATTCGTCAAAATTGTCAAGTTTACTTAATTTCTACTTTAGCTCCAACTTCTTCTAATTTCTTCTTGATTTCCTCAGCTTCTCCTTTGGAAATTCCAGTCTTAACTGGTTTAGGTGCTGACTCCACTAAGTCTTTGGCCTCTTTAAGTCCAAGTCCGGTAATTTCTCTTACTACTTTAATAACATTAATTTTGTTTGCGCCAGCTTCTGCTAAGATAACATCAAATTCAGTTTTTTCCTCAGCAGGAGCTGCCTCAGGCGCAACTGCCATACCAGGCATTGCAGCAACTGCAGCCACAGGTGCTGCTGCGGTTACACCAAACTTTTCCTCCAGCTCCTTAATAAACTGAGAAAGTTCAAGCACAGTCATGTTAGAAATAAACTCAATCACTTCTTCTTTTGTAACTGCCATCTCTTAGCCCTCCTTTTATCTTTTATTTTAATTTTCTCCCTTACCCTTTTTCTCTTCTATAGCTTTGAGCACATATAAAAATTGTCTTAAAATAGCAGAAAAAAGCCCCACAAAATTAGAGAGAGGTGCTTGAATGGTTCCCAATACTTGTGCCATAAGTACTTCCCTGGGAGGTAATTTAACAAGCTCCTCTACTGCCCTCGCATCATAGCCCTTACCCTTAAAAACTAAGCCTCTAACCTCTAAAGCAGGATGCGTTTTTATGAAATCTTTTAACCCCTTAGCCATTTCAACAGGATCTTTATAGGAAAAAACTAAAGCCGTAGGCCCTTCGACATAATCCATAACCGGTCTAAAAGGGGTATTCTCCGTAGCAATCCTAATCAAAGTATTTTTGAAAACCCGATATTCTCCCCCCTTTTCTCTGACAAGTTTTCTTATTTCATTTACCTCTAAAACTTTTAATGCCTTAAAGGAGGTAACAAAAACAGCCTCAGCCCTCTCAAGCTTCTCAGATAAACCTTTCAACATTTCTTCTTTTTTAGCTCTGGTAATCAAGGTTACCCCTCCTTACTGGTAATCTTCTACGAAAGGAAACCCTCTCGCCTAAAGTAGGCCCCGCTATATTTGCGGTAATTAAGCGGTTTACCCGCACCTACTTATCTTTGGCCTAAAAGGGCTCCCATAAAAATGAGAGCACCTGACGGCCGATTATATCTTAGTCTCCAGAGTATTTCTGTAATAAGTTTCTAACATCATTTACATCAATTTTAATCCCAGGCCCCATAGTAGTAGAAAGGGCTATGCTTCTTATATACTGCCCCTTGGCAGCTGATGGTTTTGCCTTAAGTAGTGCCTCAAAAAAAGCCGCCAAATTTTCTAAAATTTTCTTCTCTCCAAAGGAAACCTTTCCCACAGGAGCATGTACTACCCCAGCACGATCCACTTTAAAATCAACTTTTCCAGCCTTAATGTCTTTTACTGCTTTGGCCACATCAAAAGTAACCGTCCCGGTTTTAGTGCTTGGCATAAGTCCTCTTGGTCCAAGAATCTTTCCTAACTTACTTACCTGCCCCATTATGTCTGGAGTTGCTATTACTTTATCAAATTCAAGCCAGTTCTCCTCTTGAATCTTTCTAATTAGATCTTCATCCCCCACATAATCTGCACCAGCCTCCTGTGCTTCCTTAGCCTTTTCACCCTTAGCGAAAACAAGCACCCTTGGCACTTTACCTGTGCCATGAGGAAGTACAACAGAGCCTCTTACCATTTGATCCGCATGCCTTGGATCAACCCCTAAAACTGCTGCTACCTCTACAGTTTCATCAAACTTGGCAAAGGCATTCTCTAAAGCTATTTTTACAGCTTCTTCAAAGGTATACTTTTTGGTTCTATCTAACTTTTCTAAAGCTATTCTAAATTTTTTACCTCTTCTTGGCATAATCCTTCTCCTTAATCCACAATTTCTATCCCCATAGATTTAGCGGTTCCCTCTATAGTCTTCATAGCTGCCTCTAAACTTGCTGCAGTCATATCAACCATTTTCATCTTAGCAATTTCCTCAAGCTGCTTTCTTGTAATTCTACCTACAATCTCCTTTTTAGTGCTATGAGCTGCTGTCTCAATTCCAGCCGCTTTCTTAAGAAGTACCGAAGCTGGAGGGGTTTTTAACTCAAAGGTAAAGGACCGATCTGCATAAACGGTAATTACAACTGGTATTATATATCCTACCTTATCTTTGGTCTTTTCATTAAAGGACTTCACAAACTCCATTATATTTACACCATGTTGCCCAAGCGCTGGACCTACTGGAGGAGCAGGAGTAGCCTGACCAGCTGGCAACTGAAGCTTAATTTGTGCAATAACCTTCTTTGCCATTTATGACAAACCTCCTTAACCCTCTAAATCTTTTGCAAATTGGTAAAATCTATATCTACAGGAGTTTCTCTTCCAAAAATGCTTACCAATACCTTTACCTTTCCTTTATCAGCTTTTACCTCATCTACAATACCTATAAAATTAGCAAAGGGACCTTCAATAATTTTTACTTTATCACCAGGCATAAACTGATATCGCGGCTTAGGTTTAATCTCTTCAACCACAAGCTGCTTCATAAGTTTTTCTATCTCTTCTGTTCTAAAGAAATAGATCTTATCTCCCCCTACTATATCAAGAACACCTTCAAAAGATTTAAGTTTTTCCTTCAAATCCTCCTCTAACTCTCCATAAACTAAAAAATAACCTGAATAAAAACGGGCTACCACTTGTTTTTCCGGAGAATACACTATTTCAATCTCCTTAGGTGGTGGGATAAAAATTTTCTCTACTTTATCACTTAAATTATTTTCTGCAAGATACTGCAAAATCCTCTCCTTAATTTCCTCCTCTTTACCTGCCCAAACCTGTACAGAATACCAATTTTTGGCCATTTCATTTCACCATAAGACTCAATATAAAATTGTAAATCAAATCAAGAATTCCTAAATAAGCCCCAATAAAAAGACTTAAAAAAATTACCATTAAACTGGTCATTAAAACCTGCTTTCGCTGTGCCCAGGTTATCTTTTTGGCTTCAAGCTTAACTTCTCTCAGAAAATTTACACTTTTATGGAGCAAATTTTCACCACTACTAATAGTTCCTCTTTTAATCCCTTTCTCCATATAAATTCACCTTACAAGAAACAGGGCAGGAGGGACTTGAACCCCCAGCCTTCGGATTTGGAGTCCGATGCTCTGCCAACTTGAGCTACTGCCCTATCTTATTTTTTTACCTCCCTATGCAAAGTGTGCCTTTTATCCCAAGGACAATACTTTTTAAGCTCCAATCTATTGGGAGTATTTCTCCTGTTTTTGCTTGTAGTATAGTTTATTCTTTTACACTCTGTACATTGCATATAAATAGTTATCCTTGCCTCGCCCTTTTTAGCCATCTCTATCCCCTTATTCTATGATCTTAGTTACAACTCCAGCTCCAACGGTCCTTCCTCCCTCTCTAATGGCAAACCTCAAACCCTCCTCTAACGCCACAGGCTTTATCAACTCAATCTCTAACTCCACATTGTCACCAGGCATTACCATCTCCACTCCCTCAGGCAACTTTAC
>CALLJI010000129.1 GCA_938091475.1 uncultured Caldimicrobium sp.
GCACTTGACTCAGGTCCTGGTATGCAGGTGAGGTATAAAAATATACCAACAGATTTTGAGTTAGACAATCCGGACAGTTTCAGGAGAGAAGATGAAAGTGATGACCCCCTTTTTTACAGGACTCCAAGGCTCGTTGGGCACATTGATGCAAAGGCGCATGAAAATCTTATAGGGCTTTATGACACATTGTTGCCTAAGAGAGGCTTAATTTTAGATCTAATGAGTGGATATCAATCTCACATTCCCCAAGGGGATATGTCTGTAATAGGACTTGGCTTGAATGCTGATGAACTTAAGCAAAATCGGAGACTCTCTGATTTTGTAATAAAAGATATCAATAAAGATCCTATATTGCCCTTTGAAGAGGAAACCTTCGATGCTGTAGTTTGTGATTTATCCATAGAGTATGTAACAAAACCAATAGAATTAATAAAAGAAGTGAGACGGGTACTTAAGAAAAAAGGAGTTTTCACGGTTAGTTTTTCACACCGCTATTTTCCACCGAAGGTAATAAAATTATGGATAGATTTACATAATTTCGAGAGGATGGGTTATGTTTTGGAGCTACTTCTATTGTCTGAAGGATTTGTTAATTTAAGGACTTACTCAATTAGAGGATTTGATAGACCCCATGATGACAAATATTTTCCCTATATTAGACAATCAGATCCAATCTTTGTAGTTTATGCTGAAAAAAAGTAGGGAGAAAGTAGCAGTCATAGGTGGAGGAATAGCTGGGGTACTCACGGCGGAACTTTTGTCAAGGAAAGGCTATGAGGTTCATCTTTTTGAGAGGAGCGATAAGTTAGGAGGTTGCGCAGGAAGCTTCAAAAGAGAAAAGTTTATTTTTAATATAGGTGCAACTACTATACCAGGGCTAAAAGATGGATTTCCCGTCAAGAGATTTCTTAAATTCATAGGAGAGGACAACTTAGCAGAAATAGTTGAACCATCTATAGTTATTCATACAAAAAAAGGTAAGGTTAAAAGATTTTCAAGTTTTGCTCATACCCTTGAGGAGATAAATAAGGTTTTTTATTATCCGGGAAATTATGAATTCTGGAAATTAGTTTATAGCACCACCGAAGAGGTGTTGTTAAGTGATTTTTATGTTAACTTTGTGAACTTCAAAGAGGCTGTGAAGAGTGTTTATTCTCTAAGAAAATTACTCTTTAAATATCACAAATTTTTTTCAAAACCTGCTTTATTGGGAATAAGAAAATTTTTTCCTACTTTAGACCCAGACTATTATAACTTTTTAGACGCCCAGGTTAAGATCACAGCGCAATGTCCTCTTGCTCAAACTAACTTCCTAACAGCCCTTATATGTTTAGGATATCCTTTCACAGGGGTGGGATATACAAATATTGGGATGGGGCAACTTATTGAAAACCTTGCAAAGAGTTTTAAATACTATCTCAAGGCTGAAGTGCGGTCCTTAGAAAAAGCGAAGAAGGGTTTCATAATAAAGGGAAGCTTTGGGGACGGGTCTTTTCAGAAAGTTATTCTTGCCCTTCCGATTATGGAAAATCTTGATATACTAAAAGACAGAGAGCTAAGAGATTTCTTTTCATCATATACTAACTTGCTATCTAAAGAATCTGCCTTTGTTGTATATGGTGTTATTGAGAGAGTAGAAATACCTTATAAATTTCATTTAGTGATCTTGCCTGAAAGGATCCCCTTTTTTGACTCTCAGTATATTTTTTTCTCCTTTAATTCCCACAAAGAGAATTTAAAGAATTACACTATTTTTACTGCCTCTACACATACACAGATATCCAAGTGGCAAGGTTTATCAGAGATAGAATATACAGAAAGAAAAGAACTTATGATGAACAAAATTATAGGCACCTTGTGCTATGTTTTTAGCGTGCCAAGAGAGAGGATTATTCTATCTTTTACGGCAACTCCTCTAACCTTTTATCGCTACTTAGGGCGCCTTAGTACTGGAGGGATTCCTATAACCCTAAGTAATCCCCTTTGGAAAATACCATCAAATTTCACACCCTTTAAAGACCTTTTTTTAGTAGGGGACTCTGCTTTTTGTTATCAAGGCTGGTTAGGAATTTCCCTTGGGGTTAAAAATCTCATAGAGAACTTAGTATGAATAGGTTTAGCTTAAAAATCGGTTATTTAGATTGGTTTATAGTCTTTCTCACTGGAACAATCCTTACCCTAATTTTAACTCTGCTTGTATACTTGATTTCAGGATATAACCTCAGAGAGGGGATCAAAGTTGGTGTCATTTTCAGTCTCTGCTTATCCTTGCTCTCCTTTAGCTTAATTAGCATTAATAATTCCTATCTTTTACCCAAGATTAAAAATACTTACTGGTGGTGGATCTTATCTGCTATTCTTTCCTTTTTAGCTGGCTATTTCGGATTTCATTTAGCTTTCACTTTTTCAACCCATCTGGATCTTGAAATACCTCAAAGGGTGTCAGCATATAAACATCTTATCTCACTACTGGTGGGAATTTTAAACTATTTAATTGGGTTATTAATTTTTCTCTTTGTGAATATGAAGAGTAAAAAAGGAGAACTTGAAAGGTTAATCATAGAGGAGAGGCTCATTGCTTTGAGCAACCAGCTAAATACTCATTTTTTGATGAATGTACTAAATAGCATAGCAGAATTGACCAGATTAGATCCTCTCAAAGCAGAAGCTGCCATCATTAAATTGAGTAAATTTTTTAGGAAAGCTTTAAGTGGAGCTGAACTCATTGAAATCTCTGAAGAATTAGATAATGTAAAAAATTATGTAGACTTGGAAAATCTAAGGCATAAAAATAAAATTTGGTTAAGAATTTATGGTAATGGGGAGAAACTTGGGGGAATTAAAATTCCTCGTTTCTCTATTCAGTTACTTGTGGAAAATGCTATTAAACATGGATTTCAAGAGGAAATTCTTAACATTTTCATTAGCCTAAAAAAGGAGGACCATTTTTTAGAGATTAGAGTTTCAAATGATGGAAAAAGGATGGAAAACTTTCACTGGGGGAGAGG
>CALLJI010000130.1 GCA_938091475.1 uncultured Caldimicrobium sp.
AACTTTAACTTCAAAGGTTCTTTTATTGGGATCAACCTCTCTAATTATCTGGAAAATCCTTCCCTCAAAGGGTTCCTTTGGAAAAGCCTCAAGAGTTAGAAACACTTTATTTCCCTCTTTAATCAAAGACAAAAATTCTTCGTCCACGCTGAGAACTATTTCCAGTTCCTTTCCTCCTAAGCTAAAGAGCCGATTGTCTTGAGAGAGATGATTAACATAATCGCCTACATTGATAAACTTGCTTAACACTACTCCTTCAATAGGGCTTCTAATAACATATTTATTTAACTCTTCTTTGATTTTCCTAATATTTGATTGGAGGATTTGGCTTTCAAGGCTAAGGGTTTTGATAGTGTCTTGATATATGGCTATACTTTTTACATATTCACTTTTTGCATTTTCATAGATTCTCTTTGCCTCTTCATATTGTTCCTTTGAGATAAGACCATCCTCCCAAAGCTTTTGTCGCCTTTCTAAATTTCTTTCAGCTTGCTCAAGGTTTGTCTTAGCAATTTTAGCTTGCTCCTCTAAGGTTTTCAAATACTCTGAATCAGGGTTTAATTTGCTTTTAATGAGGTCTAATCTATATTCAGCTTCTTTGAGAGAAGCTTCTAAAGGTTTTGCATCAAGGAGTGCAAGAATCTGCCCAGGACTTACTTTGTCTCCCTCCTTAACCCGCAATTCCTTCACATACCCGGAAACTTCAGCTTTTACTAACACATAATCTTTAGGTCTCACATAACCTGAAGCATAAACCACCTTTCTCAAAGTTTTCTCCTCAACTACATAAGGAGGAGAGTTCTTATTTTTTGATCGCACAAAGCTTCCAGACAAAAGACCTATAAAGAGAAGCAAAAGCCCAAGAATTAGAAATATTCTCCTTCTGCCCAACCGTATTCTCATAGGATAAAACCAGTCCCTAAATAGCTTTATTTTACCTTATAATATTTAATCAACCAAGGTTTTTCTATCCACTTTCTTATTTCTAACATAGTAAAGGCTAATATAAAAGCTATTGCAGGATAAATCCAGTCAGAGGCTTTAAGGGGGGTGCAATGTAAATAATCTTTTAAAACATATACCGCAAAGAGTTGTAAAGGAATACCAATAAAAATAACCACAATATAGATATAGGGATTTAGGCGAAAGTTTTCTAAGGGCTTTAGGAAAAAAGGATATTCTCTAACATTTTGAAACCCATGTGCCCACTGGCATGCCACACTGGAGAGAAATACAATAGTAATAGCTGTATCTAAAGGATAGTTTTGACTAAGTAGATAAGTAAAAATACCTAAACAAACTACACTCATAAAAAGTGCAAAGGTCAGGATGCGATAAAGTTGGAAGGCATCTAAGAACCAAGTAGTAAAAACCGAAGGTTTTAGAGAGAAAATCCATTTTTCTTCTTTAGTTAATACCAAAGGTTTGTCCTGAATACCATCTGAAACTATGTTGATCCAAAGAATTTGGGTAGGATATAATGGTTGAGGAAGTCCTAAAAAAAAGGCTAAAAAGAGAAAGGTTACTTCACCTACGCTTGTAGAGAGAAGATATAGGATAACCTTTCTTAAATTATGGGAAATGCGTCTTCCGATTTTGATGGCATCAACAATGACCGAGAGATCCCTTTCTAAGAGCACCATTTTAGCAACAGATTTAGTAGCCTCTGCACCTTCATACATAGCAATACCTAAATCCGCTGATTTAACAGCTGGTAAGTCATTTACTCCATCTCCTAACATTACCACTTCTTCTCCCTTTTCTTGAAGGAGCTTAACCACTTTATATTTGTCCTCAGGGGTAGCTCTGGCAATTACACTAACCTTGGGAAGAAGCTTTATTAATTCTTCCTCGGTATAGTGGTTAAGTTCTCTACCTTCAAGGCAAATTTTGCTCTCATCGTGGATACCAACCATAGAGGCTATATATTTGGCTGTTTTAAGATTATCCCCTGTAATCATAATCACATTGATACCAGCTCTTTTGGCAGCTTCTACTGCCTCAATCGCTGTCTCTTTGATAGGATCTAAAAACCCCACTATCCCTATGAGTTTGATTTTAATCTTTGATATATCCTTTGGAATTTCTTCAAATTCGCTGTAGCCGAAGGCAAGCACCCTTAACCCCTTTTCTGCCATCTCATCGTGTACTTTTCTTAAAATTTCCAAACTTTCCCTATTAAAAGCAAGCTTTTCGAGGGACTCAAAGGCTCCTTTTATAAAAAGGTAATTTTTTTCTTCTACTCTATGGGCAGAGCCCATTAGTCTTAGCTTAGGATCAAAGGGATAATGCCAGATTCTTGGATAGCTCTCTCTAATATAAATATGGTCTGCGCCTTTTTCTTTTATCCATTTTATCAATGCTATTTCAATGGGATCTCCCCTGTCTAAATCTGAATCATTAGCAAGAGAAAAGATAATATGATCCATATGAGGTTCCAATGAATAGACCTCGCTTACGATGAGTCTGTTTTCTGTAAGGGTGCCGGTTTTATCTGTGCAGATAAAGGTAGCACTACCCAATGCTTCAACCGCAGGAAGCTGTCTAATAAGGGTTTTTTTCCTGTAGAGCACAATAGCTCCAATTACTAAAGCAATGGTCATTACAATAGGAAGACCCTCTGGAACAGATGAAACCAGCTGGGCTAAAACCAATAGAATGACACTCTTTAAATCCCTTCCCTGAAAAAGGCTAAGAGCAAAAATTAAAGAGAGTAATACTAAAAGGACTACAACCCATCTTTTTGAAAATTTTGCTATAGCTCTGGTTAGAGGAGTGACTCTCTCTTTTACTTCAAGTTTTTTATAAATTCTTCCCATTTCTGTATCTATTCCTATGGCAAAGACTACCCCCATTCCCATTCCCTTATGAATATAAGTTCCAGCAAAAACCAGATTTTGCCTCTCATAAAGAGGAGTCTCTTCAGGCAAAATTACATCAGCCAATTTTTCCACAGGAACTGACTCCCCAGTAAGAATAGATTCATCCACCAGAAGCTGAGTGGAAGAAATGAGCCTTATGTCAGCAGGCACTACATCCCCTTCCTTAAGCAGGACTATATCTCCAATGGTAATCTCCTCAGCCGATATTTTTACTTCCTTGCCCTCTCTAAGCACAGTAGCCTTTGGCACAGTTAACTTTAAGAGCTCACTTATTTTTAATTTTGCTTTAAATTCCTGATAAAAGCCGATGAGACCATTTATCAGAACAATTGCCAAAATGAAAATAACATCCTTGTATTCTTGAAAAATAAAAGCAATAAAGGCAGCTATGAGAAGAATAATGACAAGGGGGCTGGAAAATTGTCTAAGAAAGATTTTATAGATACTTTCTTCTTCAATTTCAATCTTATTTAAACCGTATAATTTTTGTCTCTTTTTTGCTTCCTCTTCTGTGAGCCCCTTTGTGGTTGAACCAGTAATAGACAGGACTTCCTCAATGGTCTTGTTATGCATAGGATTTTCCCCCAGAATTTAATTTTTGTTTTACCCCCTTTATATTCTACCCTTTCTCTAATTTGAGCTTGCCTTTGTCTAAAAGCTTTATATTGGGGTTTAAGTGAAGTGAATTCGTAAGTCAGTGCTATACTTAAAGGATGAACATCGTATTTTCTATCCTTCCAGAGACTTCTGATCTTCAAGGTCTCTTCCACAACATTTTTTATATTTTTTCCCAGAGCCACAGGGGCAGGGATCATTTCTACCTATTTTCTGAGTTTTAATGGGTTTTGCCTTCTCCTCAGTAGAAACCTTCAGAAAAGGGATCTTCCCTTTTAAATTGCATCTTCCTTTCATCAATTTCGCCTTCCTCAAGAATTATTTGCTCTACCTTTTCTGCCTCTTCCTTAACTTCAACCCTATAGAGATAGGAAAGAGTGGTTTCTCTTATTTTACGCAGGAGTTCTACAAAGAGATGAAAGGCTTCTCTTTTATATTCTTGAAGAGGATTTTTCTGCCCATAACCTCTTAAACCTACTGCCTCCTTGACATGGTCTAAAATCAACAAATGCTCTCTCCATTGGGAA
>CALLJI010000131.1 GCA_938091475.1 uncultured Caldimicrobium sp.
CTGTGGAGAAAGTAGATGATGCCATTGAACTTTTTACTGGATTAAAGCCAGAACAATTTCATAAGAAAGTTTTGACTAATCTAAAGAAGTTCTACGAACTCTCCAAGGAGGAAAAACCAAAGAAGAAAAAGGGTAAAAAAAGGAAATAAAACCTTATTCCTAAATTACACTCTTTTACTATTTTGAATTGTCACATTCTTCTTTCTATGTATTTTATTGAAGGATTTGACAGGAATGCACAACTTTTTGGGCAATTCGTAAATTAACGCTACGATTTTTTGGGGCAATTCGTGAATTGCCCCTACCAATTTTAAACCTTTTGGGGCACGGCTATGCCGTGCCCCTAAAAGAGAATTTTTTGGGCAGGGGCAAGCCCTGCCCCTACAATTTTGAACGGGCGATTCGTGAATCGCCCCTGCGCCTATTTGGGCACGACATGTCGTGCCCCTACTTTTTTAGTATTTTTTGGATTAGAAAAAATGTAGGGGCACAGCATGCTGTGCCCGATGAATTTTAAAAAAGTAGGGGCAAATCACGATTTGCCCCAATGAATTGAAAAATTCGTAGGGGCTCAGCACACTGAGCCCAAAGAATCTAAAAACCCGTAGGGGCAGCCCTTGCGGCTGCCCGATCAGGGCACGGCATGCCGTGCCCCTACAAGAGAATTTTTTGGGCAGGGGCAAGCCCTGCCCCTACAAAAGAATTGTATTGTATGGGCAAATCACGATTTGCCCAGAAATACAAAATCATTGCGCAGCCCTTGAGGTTGTCCACGATGAAAGGGATGGGCTGCTCATGCCTTATATATGTTTTTAAACTTTTTTACATAAGTATGCTTCTAAACAGTGACCACAACTCTTTTTTATAATATTGCCCAAGGTCTGGAGCTGTTAAAATAACAACTAAAGTCGTTACTTATAGAAAAATTTATTGTTGAAAACTAACTTAGGAGGAAAAAATATTGAAGTAATCAAATCAATAGCCATACTGTATAATAACTGATGTACTTAGAGAATAGAACTTAATAGATGACCCTCATATCCTATTGTCTACCTCAGAAGCCTTAACACTATCCATCCCTAACCCACGCTATTTCCAAGGTAGCCATTCTAAAACCCAACAGTTTATTGAATTAAATAACCTCTTTACTCCCTTTCACTATAAAAAAACAGGTTTATAATATGAGAATATGAGAAGTTCAAAGGAGCAAGTTAGCTTAGAAAAAGGAGTTTATGTACAATTGCACTAATGATGACAACTTTAAAAAAAATTATTATGATTAGGGGGCATTGTAATGAGAAAATGTATAATATTCTGTCTCCTAATTATATTTTTTTTATCTTTAATACTTTCAAGCAAACTTTTGGCCCAACAACTTCCTATTCCAGGTAGAAAGTGTGAGGGTAGTTATTTCCACGATGGGACATATTTACCTGCTGGACAAGTAAGGGAGATAGTCTATGGCGGTGTGAGATACAGATGCGTGGGATGTGGAAGTTGTACACCCATTGACAGCGGGCCATCAAAACCATCACATAATTATGGAATGAGCAGTTTCAGAAGTACAGGTGATTTGAAAATGGACATTATGATAATGTTATTTGAGAGTATAATCCAAGGTTTTATGAAAGGACTAATGGAAGGATTAGCAACAAGTAATCGAGTTCAACAAGATAGAGAGAGCCACCATATTCAGGAAATACAAAGAAGAGAACAAGAGAAAAAAAAGTGGGAGGAGGAGTGGAGAAGAAACATTGAAAAACAGTACAGGGAAGCTCTATCTAAATATCAGGCACACTTAAAAGAGGAATTTGAAAAAACAAAGCAACATATCCTGGGAAATATAAAACTTCCCAAGGATAGCAAATTAGCCAAAAGTCTTCTTTGTTCAAAGTATTGGAGTAAAGAAGCCGAAAGATCTGCCCTATCAAATAGTGTTGATGCTTTAGAGAAAGCAGTTCTTTTTAATAAAAAAGCAGAAGCGGCTATGAGTGGAGATTTAACTGATTGTCCGGATGAAATAACCCTTCTCGCCTCTCCAGATTTGTACAAGAATTCTAGTGTTGTATTTAAAAATGAATTTTTCAATTTAGTCTCTCAGGAGGAGAGAATTCGGGAGGATATGATTGTAAGTACAGAGAAAAATCTGAAAGAACTTAAGAAAGAAGTTAAAAAGAGAGAAAAAATTGTAAAAGATATAGAAAAGTCTATTCAGAGAAATGATAAAAAGGAAAGTAGTGATAATCTCTATCAAGAAGCTTTAAAAGCACTCAAAGAGGCACAGGAACGCAAGGCCAATGCGGAAAAGGAATTGGAAAGACTGAAAAATGAAAAGTTTGCTATTGAAGAAATTAAGAAACAATTACATAACTATAAGGAGGCTAACTAATGAAAAAAATATTATTCTTCTGCATTGTTTTCTTTTGGATTAATGCAAATGCTAATGAATTGTCACCAGAAGCAAGGAGTCATTTTTTAAAGGGTATTCAAGCTATCGAGAGTGCAAATTTTCCAAGGGACTATATGATCGCGGAAGAAGAATTTCAAAAAGTTATAGAATATTCCCCCAATTGGGCAGAGGGTTATTACAATCTGGCGCTTGTATCAGAGGCCCTTGGAAAGGAGGTCAAAGCTATCAAGAATTATAAGAAATACCTGAGTTACATTTCAGATGATAAAGAAAAGATTGAAGTTGAAAAGAAAATAAGAAAGTTAACGGAGATTAAACAGACCAAGAAAAGGATCGGTTTATCAGGGGTAAGTTTAATCTCTCTTAAAGATGGTATCTATATATTAAATTTAGTAGACGGTTCAAAGTTAAAGCAAGTTGGATTTATGGCGGGAGATAAGATCATAGAAATAAATAAAAGACCTGTTGTGAATATGTCCCTTGGCGATTTTTATGAACTTATAGAGAGGTCAAATGAGCACCCTTTGCTTCAAAAACGGATTGATGCCTTCGGCAGAAATGTTGGTATGGAATCTCCTGTTGCAATAACAATTGTAAGGGGAAACAACAAACAAATACTGATGTGTCCGCTATCTACCTTCAAGACTTCATTATATGAAATAGAAGAGGATGAATTGGAGGAGGAAGTTTACAGAGCTGAACTACCAACAGCAGTTATTACATGGCTAAACTGGTGTAGCTTCTGTAAGAGACAAATTCCTGTATTAGAGAGGTTAGCAGAAAAGTATTCTGGTAAAATAAGATTTGTAACCATTAATCTTGAGATTAATAAAAAATTTTCAAAAGAATTTAATATCCGTTCAGCTCCAGTTACTTTGTTATTTAAAAAAGACAAAATTGTTGACATACTGATGGGATTCAAAGATGAGACCACATATGAGGAGTGGTTAATTAATGCTATAACCAAAAATACCCCAATCTATATGCATAATGCCACGAAAACAAGTAATTTTATTGAGAAAGAAAATTGTGAGAAAAAAATGGTTAGAGTAGTTCAAGTTATTGAAAATTCTTTAGCCTGGAAAGCAGGTTTTAGACCAGACGATATTATTTTATCAATTGATGGCAAAAAAGTTATCGGGGTTGACGAATATTTTCGTCTTGTATTAAAAAATCTATCTCCGGGTGAACATAAGATAGAAGTATTGCGTGAAAAGGAAAAAATATTATTAATTTTAGACATACCAAATCAGAAAAATTTAGGGCTCGGATTGATACTAAAAAATGAATGTGATATATCCAATACAAAATAATAATTAAAACATAAATTTTTGATGTAGCCTAAATATTGAAAAGAACTGTTTTTACTTACAGTATTGATAATTATACAATCTAAGAAATTAAAATAGGGATCCTTCAAGGCTTTAATAGTAAATTAGACAAATTTAAAAAGCTAAAGAATGATTTGGCATAAATTGAAAAAGTATACAATGAAGCAAGAAGAATTCTTTTTAAAGCAAAAGTAAAAAATGAGAAGAATTGGGGGCCTCTTCCTATCTCAACAAATTATAACTTTACAAACTGCAAATTATCCTTAATCCTGTGAAATGAGAAGTTCAGCCATAACTCTTCATAATGTTTGCTAAGTCTTTTACATCTTTTGTCAATAGATCGCAGAGAATGTTTCAAAATGTGATTTTATAAACCCTTTGGAAAGGGGCAAGCCAAGCCTATACAAAATTGGGGCGATTCGTGAATCGCCCCTACGGGTTAAACCCTCTTGGGCACGGCGGTGCCGTACCCCTACATAATAAAAAAGGGTAGCCGCAGGCTTTAGCCTGCGAGAAAAATCTGTAGGGGCAAATCACGATTTGCCCAAAAATTGAAAAATTCGTAGGGGGACAGCATGCTGTGCCCAAAGAATTAAAAAAATGTAGTCAACTATAAAGAATTAACCTCCTTAATATGAAAAAAAGTTTTATTAGTAAGCATAGAAAAAATTGTCCTTAAAAGCTTATGAGCAGTAGCGACCACTGCCTTCTTATATGGCACCCCCTCCCGTCTCCTCTTA
>CALLJI010000132.1 GCA_938091475.1 uncultured Caldimicrobium sp.
CTTTTCCATTAAGGCTGGCTTCAAAATAAGATTAAGATAGCCAGCTTCAAAAGTTCCTGCTGGACAAATATATTTACAAAACCAAAGTATCCCATAGCCTAATTCATTTATATAAAGTGCAGGTAAGAGGAAAATAAAAAAAAGGAGAAAAAAATGTTTAAAATACCTTTGAGCTTCAAAGGGAAGCTTAAAAGTTTTCTTTACAAAGGGCAATTTATATAAAAGATCCTGGAAAAAGCCAAATGGGCAGAGCCAACCACAAATAAACCTTCCGAAAAATAAGCTCAGTATCAAAATATTACTTAGGGTAAAGATAAGGGCTTGGCTTAGTATGCTCCAAGGTAGAATTTTAAGGGAGATCATTACTTGCTGAATAGAGCCAAGAGGGCAGGCAAAGAGCGCTGCTGGACAGGAATAACAATTTAAGCCCGGTCCACAGAATCTTTTGAAATATCCTGTATATAAATTTCCTGTAAATAGGAAACCAAAATAGCTGTTGTGAAGAAGAGTGGAGAGGATTTGAGAGGTTTTTCTTACTTTAAAAATTTTCATTTTCCTCTAATCCCATACAGGAGAGACAGAGAATACTCCCTCTTGAGTGTACAAAGGAAGACCCATTTGAATAAGTGAAAATTAGGGACATAAGGGCAAAAATCCAAAGAAAAAGGATGAAAAGAGTGACTATTTTTTTCATCCAAGTTTTTTCTCAATAAATTCAGCTAAATCTTTAGCTATTTCCTCTGCTAAATCTCTGTTTTTAGCTTCCACCATAACTCTGAATTTGGGCTCCGTGCCTGAGGGTCTAAGGAGAATTCTTCCTTGTTGTTTAAGTTTTTCTTGGGCTAATTTTAAAAGGTGCTCTAACCCCTCTATTTCAGAAACTTCCTTTTTCTCTTTTACCTTGACATTAATTAAAACCTGAGGATATTTTTCAAAGGGAGGGTAAAAGCTTGAAAGTTCTCTATCTTTCTCTCTGAGAAGGGAGAGCAATCTTAAGGCACAGAGCAAACCATCCCCAGTGGTAGATTTATCAAGGAAAATGATATGCCCAGAAGTCTCTCCGCCTAATAGGGCTTTGAATTCCCTCATCGCTAAGACTACATATTTATCTCCTACCTTAGTTCTATAAAGTTGAATATTAGAGGCTTTTAAATACTCCTCTAAACCCTGATTGGTCATTAAAGTGCCCACCACCAAATTATTCCACAATAAATTTTTTTCCTTTAAATATAAGGCAAAAAGGGCAAGCAGATCATCTCCATCCCAAAGATTTCCCTTGTCATCTACAACTACAATCCTATCTCCATCCCCATCTAAGGCAAAGGCAAGATTGAGGTTTTCCTGAATTGAAATTTTTTGAATGTGTTCAGGATGTAGAGCACCACAATTTTCATTAATGTTCACTCCATTTGGTTCACAAGAGAAGCTTCTTACCTTAGCCCCCAGTTCTTCTAAGACCAGTGGACCTATAAAATAACAAGCCCCATTTGCACAATCTATACCTACTTTAATTCCCTCAAAGTTTATTTCTGAAGGCACTACTGATTTTAAATGCACTGCATATCTGCCTATAGCATCCTTTATTCTGTATACCCTGCCAATCTCTTCTTTTAAGGCTCTATAATTTTCAAAGGTTTCATCAAAAACCAGATTTTCAATTTTGGCTTCCTCTTCTTCCGTGAGTTTAAAACCTTGATGATCAAAAATTTTTATTCCATTGTCGTAATAGTGATTGTGAGAGGCTGATATTACTATACCTGCCTCTGCTCGCATATCCGTGGTAAGAAAGGCAATCCCCGGGGTTGGGATAGGACCTACTAAAAAAACATTGATACCCATTGAAGCAAGGCCAGCTGTGAGTGCATATTCGAAGAGGTAGCCAGAAAGCCTTGTATCTTTTCCAATTAAGACTTTGCTAATATGAGATTTGGAATTCTTAAAGAGATACCCTACAGCACGCCCCACCTTTAGGGCTATTTCTGGAGTCATTGGAAAAAGATTAGCCTCTCCCCTTATCCCATCAGTACCAAATAATTTTTTCATAAAAAGACCCTTAGTGTGAAATATATAATATTTTAACTCTATCAGGAATTACTTCAAGAACCCTGTTGGGGACTATAAGTTTTACTGTAAAAGCTTTCTCCCTTTTCAAAGTTTCAAAATCAACTTCCTCTGTGCTGATTTCCTCTATTTCTTTTATGTCATCCCAAAAACCTTTTATGGTGGCAAAAGAAGGATTTAAAAGAACTTTAAAAGATTTTAGAGGTGGTTGATTGATAAGATTCATTTTTATGGGAACCTTTTTTGAGGAGACCTTTCTTATGACCAAACTTAAAAAATTTGGGGACACCTCCTTTACTTTAATTCTTTCTGGTAAATTTATCTTTTCAATAGGCACGCGAACTTGATGAATGCCTGGGGGATAATGAAGTAGGTCAAGCTCAATTTGGAGTTTATTCTTATCCAAATCTCTTAATTGATTCCTCGTAGCTAATAATTTTAGAGTAACGGTAGTAGGATTAATCTCCCAAAGGTATTTACTTTCATAATTCCCTTTCACTATGATAGGGACTTCAATTACTTTTTCCACTGGCTTTCCCCACACCACAAAATACCAGAGGGTTGCCGAGATCAAAAAGGCAATGATTTTAAGTTTATGTTCTCTTTTCACTTTTTATTTCCCTCGTTATTCTTTTCCACCAAGGTGATTTTGTCTCAAAACCCAAGAGTTGGGAAAGCATTTTTCTGAGAGTAGGAGCTGTGATCTCTCTGGTAATTCTACCTCCTACTGCAAGAGAGATTTGACCTCTTTCCTCAGAAACAACCA
>CALLJI010000133.1 GCA_938091475.1 uncultured Caldimicrobium sp.
TAGAGGTGGGTTTGGCTTTGGGTGAGCTTAAAAAATAAGGGGGTAGTTTTACCCCCTTTAACTGACTTCTCTTAATTTTTCAAAGAAAATCTTTATTTTGTGAGGATCTTTTTTTCCTGGACTCTTTTCTAAACCAGAAGAAATATCTATAGCATAGGGATTGACTATTCTTATAGCCTCAAGCACATTATCAGGGGTGATCCCACCTGCTAAAAAGATTTTAAAACCTCCTTCCACCGCTAACTTAGCTATGTGCCAGTTAAAGGTTTGGCCAGTCCCACCTGGAATTCCCTCTTTATAAGTATCTAAGAGAAGGGCATAGGATGATTGCCAGGCCTTGAGTTCCTCTAAATTGAAATCTTCTTTTACTCTAAAGGCTTTAATGATTCTGTGAAATCCAATTTTTTTAGCGAGATCTAAACTTTCCTCCCCATGTAGTTGAAGGAGATCTGCGCCGAGATCTAAGGCTTTATTGAGGTCTTCAAGGGAGGGATTTACAAAAACGACTACCTTTTTAGCCTTTTTAGAAATTTTTAAAAGATAACCCAAATTTTCCCCCACATATCTTGGGGAGCGAGGATACATAATAAAACCTAAATAGTCTACAGGATAATTTTCAAGGTAATGAATATCTTCAGGATGAGTGAGCCCGCATATTTTTATTTTGGTCACAGCTTTCAAAATTTTCTATCAAAGTAGATGTTTTTTCCTTTTATACTGAGAGGGATCCCTAAGATTACCTGACCGGGCATAAGGCCTAATTTTTTAACTGCTACCCCAATAGTATACATTACTCTATTGTCAATGCACAAGTCTTTGGCTTTAGAGACAGCAGATCCAATGGCAATGCCAAGATCTATCAATCTCATAGCACAAACTGGACCTTCATAATCTAAGACCTGTCTTTCTTCCTTTAAAATAGTTTCACAGGTAAAGCCACAGGCTCCACAATTGACACCTACCGGTCTTTTAAAATCAAGGGAAATTAGTATTAAAGCTTCAGAATTTCTCAGATTATCTGCATCTCTCTTAAAGAATTTAAAGGCATCCCCTCTTTCAGCAATTTTTTCCATCTCTTGAGCAATCTTTTCCATCTCTTCCTTTTCTGTAATTAGAGCTAATACCAAATCGTCTTGACCTCGTGCTTTGGGAGCAGTTCTTGCACTAACTAAAAGCTGTAAGGCAAGCTCCTCTATAATTGCTTTTTCAGGATTAATTTTCATAAGCCTCCTCCTTTAATCTTGAGAACTTAGTTTTTATTATATCAATTTTTGATAACCTTGCCACTTAGCAATCTCATTTACTTAAAGACAATGTGAGAGGAGGAGCAATTCACTTATTGTCACAATGAGAATGTAGGGCGATTCACGAATCGCCCTGATTTTGTAGGGGCACGGCACAGCCGTGCCCAAAAGGGTTTTATTTGTAGGGGCAGGGCTTGCCCCAGCCCATTTTTCATAGGGGCACGGCATGCCGTGCCCTCAACAGGTCAGCCGCAAGGGCTGACCCTACAGGATTTTGAATTTCGGGGCAATTCTTGAATTGCCCCTACCAATTCAACCCTTTAAACCGTTTTGGGCACATCTTGCTGAGCCCCTACGAATGATTTTTGCAGGCTAAAGCCTGCGGCTACCAATTTTATTTCTTGGGCACAGCATGCTGTGCCCCTACTTTCTCTTATTTTCCAATTAATCCAAAAAATGTAGGGGCAAGGCATCGCTGTGCCCTAAAAGTGTGACATGAACTAAGAAATAAGAGGGTTAAATTTTTGATTTAAATCAAAGAAAAGAGGAACATTCAGACTTATAATGTATTTAAAAAATTATAGGAGGAGAGAGATGGCAACACTTACTATTGATGATGAACTTTGTATTGGCTGCGGAACTTGCGTAGAGATTTGTCCTGAAGTTTTTGCCTTAAATGAAGCAGAAAAGGCTTTCGTGAAAAACCAAGAGGGATGTAAAACTTGCAATTGTGAAGATGCCATTAATTCTTGCCCAGTTAGTGCTATTTCCTGGCAGGATTAATTAAATAAAGCCAGTCTTTTCTAAAAGTTCCAGGGTTGAGAGGGGTTCCTTCTCAAAAGTTTTTAAATAGGGTTTTACGAAGTTATAAACCATTTTAGCAATTATGTCGATTTCTATATTTACATAATCACCCACTTTTTTTGTGTGTAAGGTGGTAACTTTATAGGTGTGAGGTATTATCATTAAAGTAACTACTTCTTCTTTTACTTCATTAATAGTGAGGCTTATACCGTCAATAGCTATAGAACCCTTTGGAACAAGAAAAGGGGAGAGATCTTTGGGTACTTGAATTTCCAAGCTAAAAAAATTTCCCAGAGGCGTGATTTTTTTTATTTGCCCTACACCATCAATATGGCCAGTAACTAAATGTCCCCCCAAGGGGTCTCCCATTTTAAGTGCCCTTTCTAAATTTACTAAGTCTCCAGGTTTTCTAAACTTAAAGGTTGTGCGCGAGATGGTTTCTGGGGAGAGATCTGCCCTAAACTCTTTAGAAGTGAAAGATACTACTGTGAGACATACACCATCTACCGCTATACTATCTCCTACTTTGATATCTTCTAAATAAAAGTTGCTCTCAATCTGAATAGAAAAGCCTTTACTTACAGGCTGAAGGGCTTTTATTGTCCCAGTACCTTCAATTAATCCTGTAAACATTGAATAAATTTTATACTAAATTTTTTGTATCTCAACCAAGTAGAATTTTTAAGCATTAATCCATTTTAAACATAGGTTGTCCACAACATATAGGGGTAGGAGGGGAGGCACAGCCAGTTGTGCCCTATGAATTTGTGCGATTCGTGAATCGCCCCTATATAATAAAGATTGGTAGCCGAAGGCTTTAGCCTGTGAAAAATATTTGTAGGGGCACAGCATGCTGTGCCCAAGAATTCAAAAAACTGTAGGGGCAGCCCTTGCGGCTGACCTGTTGAGGGCACGGCGGTGCCGCGCCCCTGCAGACAAAACCATTTGGGGAGAGCATAAAGACCATTGACAAGTCAGCATTTAAAATATAAATTTAATAAACCTTTAACATTGTAAAAAAATTAAAAACTTAAGGAGGGTTATCTTATGTGGCCGAAGAGAGGAATTATTTTAGTGCTTCTTCTTTTTTTCCTTTTCGTGTCGCAGCTTTTTGCAGGCTCTGGTCCTATCAAAATAGGGGTAATTTTAAGTGTTACTGGCCCTGCCTCCTTTATTGGAGAACAAGAAAAGAATACCATTACTATGCTTGCTGAGGAGATTAACAAAAGGGGTGGTATCAAGGGTAGACCTATAGAGGTGCTCATAGAAGATTCAAAGAGTGAGGAGACACAGTCTGTATTAGCAGCAAAAAAGCTCATAGAGAGAGATAGGGTGGTAGCAATAATTGGGCCTTCAACCACTGGTGAAAGTATGGCAGTAATTCCTATTGTATCACAAGCTAAAATTCCTATGGTCTCCCTTGCCGCAGGAACTG
>CALLJI010000134.1 GCA_938091475.1 uncultured Caldimicrobium sp.
TGTCGGTGTCCCTAAGAGCAAAGTTTTGAAACTAAAGCTTTTAGCACCTCTGTTGCCTCTTCCTTGGTGAGAGGAAGAAGGGACTTTGAAAGGGTATCATTTAGATTAATAAAAGCCTCTGTGATAAGAGGAGGTCTCATATGGCCATTTTTTAAAGCCTCTAAATTCATCAAAACTTCTCTGGTTTCACCATAGAGAAACATAGCTCCTTCTTTTATTACAAGAATCTTGTCAGCAAAATAAGGCACAAGATCTACATTATGTGTAGCCATAATGATGGAAAAACCTTTCTTCTTTAAATTAAGGAGAAGTTCAATAAAATTTCTCTCCAACAGAGGATCTAACCCGAGAGTAGGTTCATCTAAAAGAAGAATTTCATGTCCCATAGCTAAAAGCCCAGCTAAGGCAACCCTTTTTTTCTCTCCAAAGCTTAATTTATGAATAGGTCTATTTTCAAAGCCCTCTAAATTTACTAAGGCAAGAGCTCTCTTGACAGCAAGGTTAATCTTTTCTTCACTCCAGCCCATATTTTTTGGTCCAAAAGCTACATCCTCATATACTCGCTCTGCAAAGAGCTGCTCTTCAGGGTTTTGAAATAATAACCCCATCTTACTGTAAATCTCTCTGGGAGTAAGTTTTTTTAGCTCAACACCATCTAACAAGATTTTGCCAGAGTAATTTTTATAAAGGCCATCTAAAACTTTAAGCAAAGTGGTTTTCCCAGAGCCACTTGGACCTAAGAGGGCAAGTGCCTCCCCTTTGCTTAATTTAAAGGCAATCTTGCTCAAAGTGAAATTATTTTCTTCTAAAACAAATTTTTCTAAATCTACATCCAGCCTGATATAGTTTTCCATACTCCAAACCAAAAAAGTATAATCACTAAAAAAATTAGCAAGCTTTTAAGAGATAGTGAAGAGTTTGTTAAAGGGAAATGGTTAAAATCATAGCCTCGTTGCTGCATACTTTGTAAAAGGGTTTCAGTATGCTTTAAGCTGTTAAGAAAAGTGCTCTGGATAAGATAATAAAAGGAACGCAAAGAATTCTTAGAATTACTATATCCAAGTCGAGTCTTCTGGGAGAGATAGGTTAATAAAACTTTGTTATGAATAATTAACAGAATTTGAAAGGTTAAGAAAATTAATTCTCTCAATAAAACTGGAACCCTTAACCATTGAAGTATCCGCAGAGTATCAAAAAAATTGGTGGAAAAGTAAAAGATAAGGAAAAGAGAAAAGGCTGAGAGAATTTTAAAAGAATAGAGGGTACCCTTTAGTGCAAGCTCTGGTTTAATAACTAAAGGAAAGAGAGAGAGGGATTTAATGAGAGGAATTAAAAGGGCAATCAAAAGTGGTTCAAGATAAAGTTTAAACAAAGTTTTAGGTCTGAGGCTAAAAATAAAAAGGAGAATAAGAAGGTGAGAGAAAAACACCACCAGGGGAAAATAGATAGTTCTAGATAACAAAACCAAGATTAGGAGAGTCAGAAAATAGAGAAACTTTAGTTTTTCACTAACTCCTTTTAGAATAGAGGGAGGTTCCCTATAAAGTAGAGGTAGCACGGTTTTTTTCGCTTATTAGTTTTCTCCAGTAATAGCCAGCAATGAATCCAGCTATGCCAAAAAAGAAGGCAAAGGCAGAAAGCTCAAGGTCACCTTCTAATTCAATAAAGGCTCTTGGTTCTCTCCCTTTCTCTTGGGCGAATTTTTCTATGATTACTGCATCTGCACCTCCCCATTTTTCCGCTTTTGCCTCATCCTCACCAGCCTTGGCTATATTTATGCATAATAAAATAAATGATATTAAAATAAGGATAAGCCCTTTCATACAGATACCTCCACTAAATCTTTTCTTCTTTTGGCTAATGCTACAATTAAAGAGCCCGTTATTAATCCTTCTAAAATCCCTACTGGTCCTTGCACAGGAAGGAAAGCTAAAAGGATTTTAAGGAAAAGGCTGAAGAAAGGTTCACCCTCCATAAGAGCCAAAGAGAGTTGCAAAGTGGTAACAGTGTAGGTGAGCCAATCAGCAACTATGCCAACCAAGAAGCCTTTTAAAAAAAGAGGTAGCCCGGTGTTTTTCAAAATCTGTAAAACTAAATAAGCAGAGAAACTCCCTACAATAGCCATAGCAAAGACATTTGCTCCTAAAGAACTTATTCCCCCATGAGCCATAAACAGAGCCTGTAGAAGAAGCACTATAAATCCAGCTACAATACTACCAGAAAGTCCCACTGTGAGAACACCCACCCCTACACCCACAGGGTGCGAGCAGGTTCCTGCAAAGGGAACAGGGATAGGAAGGGCGGATAAGAGGAAAATTAAGGCAGTGATTAAGACAAAAAAAGCCTTTTTTTCTGGATTTCTTTCCAAAGTGCCTTTGAGTTTTTTAAGTGCTATGGATAAAATTACAAAGGATGAAACTCCCCAAGAGGCTGCCCAAGATAGAGGTAAAATACCTTCTGAAATGTGCATTGCTTCCCTCCAATTTTGTTAATCTTTAAGTAATATTTTTAATTTAATCTTACTTGTGAATTTGTCAAGTATTACTTAAAAATATTTCATAATATTTATTGTGAAAAAGTTTTTGAAAGATACGAAAAAAAGGCAAGACCAGCCTTCTCATTATGGGCAGCCATAAGGGTTATCTCTACGGGTTTTTTAATTTTTAAGTGTTTTGATTTTGCAAGGGATCCGCACCGCCGTGCCCAAAGGTATCAATTATAGGGGCAATTTACGCATTGCCCAAACATAATTTAAAAAGGTAGGGGCTCTTGCCGTGCTTAACAGGGGTAATTTAGTAGCATAGAGTGAGAATTAAATTTCGACATTTTTGTCTAGGGGGCTACTCCTTTTTTGTCAGATCACTGGATGTTTTTAAGAGTAATTACATTTTTAACGCACCCTGATTTAGGCATATTTTTTGAATAATGAAAATTGGACTTGACTTTTTGAAAATTAAAATATAATATAAAAACCAAAAGGGAGGTATGGATATGAGGAAGTTAGTTGCACTATTAGCTGGGGTTTTAATGGTAGGTTCAGCGAGTTCAGTATTTGCAGTAGAAGCTTGTGTGAAGTGCCACAAAACTATGGATAAGGTAGCAGAATTAACCAAGAAATCTGGTGCTAAGAGTGATGCCGAGTTTGTGGATTTCTTAAGAAACAAATCTGCTAAGAAGGCACTGCATAAGTCAGTAAGCGATGATGACATTAAGAAGGCTTTTGCCGAAGTAATGAAAAAGTAATAAAATACAAAAACACATAAGGGGGTGTAGCTATGAAGAAATTAGTAGCAATGTTAGTTGGTGTAACCTTTATTTTTGGTGCAGTAGGTATGGGTATCACAGCTGAAAAGAAGGATGCGAAAAAGGATAATGC
>CALLJI010000135.1 GCA_938091475.1 uncultured Caldimicrobium sp.
GAAATGGTCTCCTTTTTTGAAAAACGCGTGCCAAGAGGTATAGATACACTGAATTTTTATGATCTCTTTTTTATCTTTCCTAAGAAACTCCTTATCTATGACAGGTTGAAGCACACCTTTTGGGTATTAAATTTGGTTTATGTTGAGGGAGAAGAGATTGAAGCTTCTTATGATAAGGCAAGAGAGGAGCTTCTGAATTTGGTTTCCCTTTTAAGGGAAAAAGGGATTATTCTTCCTCCTTTGAAAAAGGAGCTCAAGTTTTTTCCTGAGATGGAGAGAGAGACCTTTATTGAGATGGTTAAAAGAGCCAAGGAATATATTGAGGCTGGAGATGTGATTCAAGTGGTGCTCTCTCAAAGATTTTTCTTAGAGGATGAAATACTTTTAAATCCCCATATTTCTTTTTTACTCTACAGGGGGTTGCGAAAAATTAATCCCTCCCCTTATATGTTTTATTTAAAATTAGAGGATGAGGTATTAATTGGTGCATCTCCAGAAATTTTAGTTAGGGTTGAGGGTGGCAAAGTTGAGACAAGACCTATTGCAGGAACAAGAAGGCGAGGAGCAAATGAAGAGGAGGATTTGGCTTTAGAAAGGGAGCTTTTAGAGGATGAAAAGGAGCTTGCTGAACATATAATGTTAGTTGATCTTGGGAGAAATGACTTAGGGAGGGTTTCTCGCTACGGCACAGTTGAGGTTTATGAGCTTTTAACAGTGGAGCGTTATTCTCATGTGATGCACCTTGTTTCGGGGGTAAGAGGTGTCTTAAGAGAGGGAGAGGATATGTTTTCAGCTTTTTCTGCCACCTTTCCAGCTGGCACAGTTTCGGGAGCACCCAAAATTAGAGCTATGGAGATTATTACTGAGCTTGAGAAGAAGGTAAGGGGTCCCTATGCGGGAGCAGTAGGATATTTCGGTTTCTCGCAAAATATGGATTTTTGTATCACCATTAGAACCTTTTTTCAAAAGAAAAACACTTTATATCTCCAAGCTGGGGCGGGTATTGTTGCAGACTCTGTGCCGGAGAGGGAATATGATGAAACTATCAATAAAGCTAAGGCTTTAGAGAAAGCGCTGGAAATCTTTGGAAAGGGTTATTTCCTATGAAAAAGGTTTTAGTAATAGATAATTATGATTCCTTTACTTACAATCTTGTCCAGTTAGTAGGGGTAATGATAGAGAAACTTTGGGGAGGGGAAGTTTTAGTTTTTAGAAATGATGAAATTTCTCTTCAGGAAATAGAAAAATTAAATCCTACTCATCTTATTATTTCTCCTGGACCTTGCACCCCTAAGGAAGCTGGAATATCTGTAGATGCCATAAGGGCAATGGCAGGAAAGGTGCCAGTGCTTGGAGTTTGTCTAGGGCATCAGTGTATGGCCCAAGCCTTTGGAGGAAAAATTATCCGAGCTAAAAGACTTATGCACGGCAAAGTCTCCTTAATATATCACGATGGTAAAGGGGTTTTTAGTCATCTTCCTAACCCATTCTACGGAATGAGATACCATTCCTTAGCTATTGATCCAGAGACCTTACCTCCAGAGTTTGAAATTTCTGCAAGGAGTGAGGATGGTGAAATAATGGGGATTAGACATAAAGTATTTCCTTTAGAAGGGGTACAATTTCATCCAGAATCCATAGGTACTTCCCTTTCCTCATGGATGAAACTTAAAAGACCTCCTATAGAGTGGGATTTTTCTGGGGAGGATCTTCCAGAAGGGGTGAGACTTCTAAGGAATTTTCTTGAAGTTTAGGGTATGTTGGTAATTCTAAAAGAGGTTCTAAGAAATTTTCTTCTTTGGATGTATGTTTTGACTACGGTGCCTATTATTGGGCTTCTTGCTATTATTACCAAAAGGCATTTCTTTGCTTGGTTGTGGTGCAAAGGCTTACTCAACATATCTGGTATAAAAATAAACTTGGTGGAGGGTTCTCTTCCTCCAAAGGGAAAAAATTATGTCTTTATGTCTAATCATCAAAGTCAATTGGATATTCCAGTATTAGAGGTGCTTCTTAGGGATTACAATATTAGATTTTTGGCTAAAAAAAGTCTCTTTAACATTCCCTTTTTTGGTTGGGGCATAAGAGCCCTGGGGTATATTCCTGTTGAAAGGGAGGATCCTAAGGAGGGATTAAGGAGTATACTTCTCTGCATTGAGAGCCTCAAAAAAGGGATTTCCTTAGTGGTTTTCCCGGAGGGGACAAGAAGTAAATCTGGAGAGCTTTTGCCTTTTAAGAGGGCTGGATTTTTAATCCCTATTAAGGCTGGAGTTGATCTCTGTCCTGTAGTGATATGGGGAACAAAAAACATCTTACCTAAGGGTTCTTTGTGGTTTAAACTAAAGCAAAGAGAGGTAAAGGTAATGCTTTTACCTCCTATACCAGCAAAGGATTTCTCTGTAAGGGATAAAAATTTTCTTGCAGAGAGAGTAAGAGCCTCTATGGAGGAGGCACTGAATAGAATAAAATCAGCTGAGGAGTAAGAAAGGTATGGGTGAAGTGATTATAGTTCCCTTAGAGGAAGAGTTAAAGGAGAGTTACCTTGACTATGCAATGAGTGTAATTGTGGGGAGAGCCCTTCCTGATGTGCGGGATGGGCTTAAACCAGTTCAGAGACGCATACTCTATGCTATGTATGAGGCTGGAAATGATTGGAATAAGCCCTTCAAGAAGAGTGCAAGAATTGTGGGAGAGGTAATTGGTAAATATCATCCCCATGGTGATATGCCAGTATATGATGCGGTGGTAAGAATGGCGCAGGATTTTACGATGCGCTATCCCCTGATTGATGGGCAAGGAAATTTCGGA
>CALLJI010000136.1 GCA_938091475.1 uncultured Caldimicrobium sp.
TACAAGTTAAAATTATACCTCTCAAATTTTTTCTTATGCGGTATAATTTAATCTTATGCAAGGTGAGGAGAGATTAAAGCGTTTAGAAAAAACAAAAAGCCTACTCTTTGAAAAGGACTTAGATGCTCTTTTTCTTGCTTCTTATCCCAATGTTTTTTATTTAAGTGGCCTTAGAGCCTCTTTGGCCTACCTTCTTGTTACCAAAGAGAAGGGATTTTTAATTACAGATAGCAGATATTTTGAAAGGGCTAAGGCCTTAGCCCATCCCTCCTTAGAATGCGTCCTTCTTCTGGGAGATCCCTATAAATTTCTAAAAAACTTTTTTACCTCCCTTTCACTGAAAAAAATTGGTTTTGAAAAAGACAAAATTCCCTGCGAGTTTAAAGAAAGGCTAAGAAGTAAATTTTATAGGCTTATCGGTCTTTCACAACCTTTAAGAGACTTGCGTATGCTTAAAACCCCTTTAGAGAGGGAATGGATTAAAGAGGCTGTCAAGATTACGGATAAGATTTATCAAGACGTACTCCATTTTATAGACTCTGGAAAGAGTGAGCTTGAAGTAAGAGGAAAGATGATTGAGCTATCCTTTAAATACGGTGCTGAAGGGGAGGCTTTTCCCTCTATAGTTGCCTTTAGAGAAGCCTCCGCTATACCTCATTGGGAATCCTCAAAGCGTAAAATTGAGGGCAAAGGACCTCTTCTCATTGATATGGGTGTTCTTTACAACGGGTATTGTAGTGATTTCACAAGAACCCTCTACCTTGGAAAGGCACCATCAGAATTCAAAAGGATTTATTCTTTAGTGAAAACTGCCTGGTTTAAAGCTTTTGAAAAAGTTAAAGTAGGTCTTCCCGTTTCTGAAATAGACAAAGCGGTTAGGGAATATTTTCAAGAAAAAGGGGTGCTCTCAAATTTTACCCATTCTACAGGCCATAGCTTGGGCATTGAAATCCATGAGTATCCCCGCATCTATTCTGGTAATAAAAAAAAGTTATCATTGGCCACTCCTCTCATCGAAGAGGGTATGGTTTTTACTATAGAGCCAGGGCTATATTTTCCTGGAAAATACGGAGTAAGACTGGAAAATGTTGTCTTTATTGAAAAAGGAGAAGGTAAAATTTATTCTGAAATTTCCTTAGACTTAATAGAATTATGAGAAAGGTCTATAAGCTTGGTATATTCCCTTTTGAGGAGCCTGTGTGCTTCCTTTATTTTTAACAGGAGATTCTCGGCAGCTTTAAGTTCCCGTCCCAACTTCTCCACATCTCTCTCTATTTCAAAGAGATATTTTTCTAAATTTGATAAATTCTCAGCAATAAAATGGGTATCTACTTTTTTGTTAAATCTATCCCAGAAAAAGTGAATAAAGAGTAGGACAGAAAGAAGAAGTGAATAAGGGACAAGCAAAATTTTTTCCTTTTCTAACTCTTCAAAAACTCTTCTCTGTAAGAAGGGAAATAAACCATCCGGACAAGTCATTATAGCCATACCTACACACCTCTCATCTCTCAAATAAGGAGAGATTTCCCTTGCCCTCTGGCGAACACTTTTGATTATCTCTCTTTCCTCTTCTGCCGAGAGATTTTCCTTTTGTAAAAGCTCCGGGCGAATAAACTTTGAATCTATTGGCAGGTACCTTTCTTCTGCTAATCTTAGGGCAAATTCAACTTCACCTCCCGCTAATTTTAAATTTCTCTTCAACAGATGATCTGGTAATATTGTGAGGCTCTCCTCTAAGGCTCTCTCACCAGACTTCCCAGAGCGTCTACTGACAAAGATATGACTTAATCGCAGAATTTCTTCTCTAAGATTTTTTAGCAAATCTTCCGCTATATATATTTTCTGCAAATCTCTTCTTATTTCCGATAAATCAGAAAGCCTCTCTCGCAAACTATAAAGGGGCTCACTAAGTTTGCTTTCCACATAGGCCTTAAACTTCAAATAAAGCCATAGCGAAAAGGCAAAAACAATCACTAAAAAAAGAAGGCTAAGGAGAAAAATTTCTTTCATAGGGATACATTTCTTAGATGAAAGCAATCTCCAGAGAAAACTCGTTTCACTTCTCCGCTTTCGGTAATTACCATAAGTGCACCTTCTTCATCAATGTCTACCGCTTTTCCTACTATTGTATCCTTCTGAGTGACTATTTTTACCCATTTTCCTAAGGTTTCACTCCTCTCTTTCCAAAGGGGAAGAATTTGCTCTGGCTCTTGCAATAATCTCTCAAAGTGGATCAAAAAGTTTTTTAAAAGGGGCAATCTTGAGACTTTTTTTTGCAATTCTTCGGAGATAGAGGTAGCTGGATGAAGAAATTCTTTATTGAGCACTGCATTATTTACATTTATTCCAATTCCTATGAGGGCATAGAGAAGTTGATCTACCTCTGCCTTAATTTCAAGGAGTATTCCAGCCACTTTTTTCCCCTCTATGAGCACATCATTTGGCCATTTTACCGTGGCTAAGAGATTAAAGGTATCTTTTATAGCCAGTGCGGTGGCTAAGGCTGAAAGATAGGTAAGTAGAAAGACCCTTTTTAGGGGAAGCGCCTCCATTAAAATTAGTGTAAACCAAAGCCCTCCTTCTGCGGACTCCCAGCTTCTCCCAAGTCTCCCTCTCCCTTGGAGTTGTTTCTCCGCAATGATGAGTGCCCTTTTACCCCTATCTGCCAAGTCTTTAGCTATGTCCATAGTAGATGAAGTTTCAAGAAAATAGACTATTTCATCTACTAACGAAGAACTGGTGATTACTTCATCTAATTCTTCTTTTAGAAAGAGGTCTTTGTTTTGAAGGATATAACCTTTTTTGGTTGTGAGGAGGGGATATTTTTTTTCTTTGAGTTTTTTTATTTTTTTCCAGATGGCAACTCTACTCAATCCTAAGGCTTGAGCTAATTTTTCGCCAGATAGAGCTTCTTGGCTTGTCTTAAGGAGTTTGAGGATTTTTTCTTCAGAAGGGGTAAGTGAGGTGAGATTTTTCATTGGTTAGAGTGCCGGGGGCGGGATTTGAACCCGCACGGAGTTGCCCCCACTGGATCCTGAATCCAGCGCGTCTGCCTTTCCGCCACCCCGGCTACCACTCAAGTTTTTATTAATCTTATCTTAAAGAAAATTTTAGTCAATAAGAGAGAGGGCAAGATCCACCGTATGAAATCCAAACATAGTAGAGGCAGCCCTTGCGGTTGCCCAATTTTGGGCACGGCGGTGCCGTGCCCCTACGAGAGAGTGTTGGGCATGGCGGGGCGGAGGCCCAACAAATTTTCAAGATATTAATCGTATTTTTCTTTTATAGCTCTTGTTTTTTTCAAAAAAACTGGTAATAAAAGAGAAAAAAGGGAGGAGGAGAGATGTCTATTGAGGAAAAGGTGATTGAAATTAT
>CALLJI010000137.1 GCA_938091475.1 uncultured Caldimicrobium sp.
CTACAGCATTTAGAGCCCTAACCAATTCTCCTAAGGTGGCTCCCTCCTCTAACACTACTATTTTTGCCTTTTCCTCTTTAGAAGTTGTCTCAGTTCTGGGCACTATCGCCGTTTCTCCTCTTCCAAACGGCAAAGGCTGTATGACCTGAGGTGTCTCCCTTATCTCTATATTTAAATTTCCGTGAGCTACTGCTACTTTAGAGATCCGTACATTCTCTCCAAGAATCACTGTGCCTGTTTTTTCATCAATAACTACTCTTGCAGGTGCATCTGGTCTTACTGCCAGAAGCCCTATTTCACCTAAAAGATTTACCACCCTGCCCCTATATCTTTCTGGCACCTCAAGTTCAATATTTTTAATATCTAAAGGCTTAGCATATTTTCCGCGTAAATAGGTATTAATGGTATCAGCAACTTGAGAAGCAGTAGTGAAGTCCTCTGTCCTTAGAGATAATACGATTTTATTTTGAGTATTTATATCTTCCATAGGAACCTCTCTTTCAAGAATAGCTCCATTAGGAACCTTACCTACTGTAGGGTGATTCACTTGGGTTTGAGCTCCTGCCCCTGCTACAGCAAAACCTCCTATGGAGACTGGTCCTTGAGCTAAGGCATAGACCTTACCATCTGGACCAGTAAGAGGTGTCATAAGTAAGGTGCCTCCCTGTAAACTCTTTGCATCACCTAAAGCAGAAACTTGAACATCAATCCTTTGCCCTGGCTTTGCAAAGGGTGGCAAATAGGCTGTAACAAGTACTGCCGCTACATTTTTGAGCTTTACTTGCTCTTTGGGAACCCTTATGCCAAACTTTTCTAACATATTCACCACAGATTGCACAGTAAATTTAGTTTGATCACCATCTCCCGTTCCCTTAAGACCAACTACTAATCCATAACCCACAAGATAATTTCCTCTAACTCCTTCAATATCAATTATATCTTTAAGTCTTACTCCAAAGGCTTGAGAAAAAAGATAAAGTAAAATTAGCCAACTTATTAGATAAATCTTTAGTGTACTTTGCATACCTTCACCTCACTCTAAAATAACCAAAAAAGTTGTAACAGTCTTGTCAAAATGCCAGGGCCACTTGCAGCTTCACTACTGGGTCCCTTTCCGCTATATTCCACATAGAGGTCAGAGATTTTAGTAGAGACTATGGAATTGTCTGCCTCAATATCCTGGGGTCTAACAATACCAGTAATGGTTATATATTCTAAGTCCCTGTTTCTTTTAATACTTCTAACTCCTTGAATAACCAAATTACCATTAGGGAGAACTTCAACCACCCTTGCTGAAATGGTGGCAAGAATTCTGCTTTCTCTTTGAGTCTGCCCCTGTCCTGAGGTAGAAGAAGAGATGTTAGCATCAACTAAATTTGTGGGATCAAAACCAGAAGGTAAAGGAAGCGTTTTTTGAAATTGATTTTCATATCCAAAAACCCTATTGATTCCAGCTCTTATAGAACTTGATTTTCCACTTCCCTGTTTCACATTATTTGAACTCTGATAAGTTTCCACAATCTTTACTGTGATTAAATCTCCTTTATAGCGAGCTCTATTATCTGCATAGGCAAAGAGAGAAGAGCCTTCCCTAAAAAGAGAACCCTTACTATATTGTTCTGGAATAACAGGCTCGGGAAATTCAATCTGAGGCGGCGGAGGTGGGGGAGGAGGAGTTTTGGGATCAAATTCCCAGCAAGCATTAAGAGAAAAGAAAAGCATAGAAATGAAAACTCCTTTTCTTAGCACCTGAAGGCTTTTTATGCCTCTACTCATTAGAAGTACACCTCCACTTTGTTCTCATCAATTACTTTTGCTTGGATCGTTTTCTGACTACTTAAGTTCTTAACCTTTATCATCTCATTTAGACGCCCTGGCTGAAGAGCCACCCCCTTTGCCTTTACCACAAAATTTCTTCCCTTAGCTATAATCTCTACTTCTTGATTTCTCTTTATTAATAAGGGTTCATCTATGTAACCCTTTCTCAAAACAGTGCCAGCCTGGAGGCTAATTTTTAATTCCTTTCCTATAGCTTCATCTAAATTTATGATTACATCTTGAGGTAGACGGGAAAGTTCTCTTTTCTCAAGAAGAAGATCTTCCCTGTTTAATATAGCTTTGTTGGGTAAATTATTTTTAGCAACCACTACCGGAACTCTAACTTCAATAAATCCCCAAACTCTTAGGATTTGTCTCTCTCCTCCCCTCAAAGTGAAGCTAAAAATGGCTGTATTTGATCCAGCTCTTGGAGTTCCTATCCATTCTATTTGATAGATAGCCTCTTTGGGCACCCTATAAGCAGAAGGCTCAATTCTAAATCTTTCCAAATAGATTTCTTCTACGGAATAAGGAGACCTCTTTTGAAATTCCTTTAAAAAGATAGTTTTAATGTCTTCATCCGTATACAGAGTATTAGCCCACAGATGGATCAAAGGTAAAAGTATGGTTGAAATAAGGAGAACAATTTGAAAAAGGAGAGTCTTTCTCATCTCTTATTACCTTTTAACATTATTTGCTATCTCCAAGAGCTGATCAGCAGTGGTTACACCCTTTGAATTGGATTCATAGGCTCTCTGAGTAATAATCATTTTGACCATTTCCTCTACAATATCTACATTTGACATTTCTAAATAACCCTGTGCTATGGTTCCAAAGCCATTCTGTCCAGGTGTTCCTTCAATAACATCTCCTGCAGCTGGTACTGCCCTAAAGAGATTTCTTCCCACGGCATAAAGCCCAGCTGGATTAGGGAAATCATAGAGGAGAAGTTGGGCCTGTGCTAAGACTTGTCCATTTGGATCAAGGGCAGAAATTACACCATCCAGAGTAACTTCAATCCTTGCAGTGCCTGTTGGAACCGCAAATTCTGGTTGAAGTCTTGCTCCATCAGGGGTAACAATATAGCCATCTCTATCTAATTTAAAATTACCTGCTCTGGTATAAAATTCCTCTCCCCCCATAACTACCTTAAAAAAGCCCCTACCTTCAATAGCCAAATCCAATTCTTGATTGGTAAGTTGATATTCTCCTTGAGTAAAAAGCTTGGAAACGGCAACAGGTCTTACTCCTAAACCCACTTGCATTCCTACAGGGACCTGCACTCCATCTGCCGTTAAGGCACCGGCTAATTTGAGATTCTGATAAAAGAGGTCCTCAAATTCTACTCGGCTTTTCTTAAAGCCCACAGTAGTTACATTGGCTAAATTGTTAGCCAAAGTGTCTAACTGTAATTGCTGAGCTTGCATCCCCGTGGCAGCACTCCAAAGTCCTCTAATCATATCTTTACCTCCTTGATGTGTCTAATAATTTTTCAGTAGATTCATCATAAGCCCTAATACTTCTTTGCAAGGCTTCAAAGGCTCTATGGATCTCTATAAGATTTACCATTTCCTTTATTGGATTTACATTGGATTTTTCAACAAAACCCTGACGAATCTCATAATTTATAGCTATCATTTCCTGAGCCCCCTCAGAGATATATAAATTTTCCCCTATCTTTCTGAGCTTACTTAAATCATCCAAGGTTACCACATCTAACCGAGCAATCTCTGTCCCATCAATGGAGAGTAGACCCTCTGGAGATACTCTCAGTTTAAGATTGTCCATAGTAACTAAACCTTCC
>CALLJI010000138.1 GCA_938091475.1 uncultured Caldimicrobium sp.
TTATTCTGAAGAGGGTACACCAGCAGAAAAATTTAAGGAAAAGGTGACAAGTAAAGAAAAACTGAGGAGAAAAAGAGAAATCCTTAAGCTTCAAAGAGAGATCACAAAAGAGAGATTGAGGCTCAGAGTTGGAAAGGAAGAAGAAGTTTTGATTTTAGATGAGGATACTCAAGGGAGATTTCTTTCCCTGGCAAGGATCCAAGCACCAGAGATTGATGGAATAACCTTTATTAAGAAAAAGACCTCTAAACCTCTGATGCCTGGTGAATTAATAAAAGTGAGCATCATAAAAAGTGGTATCTATGACCTTTGGGCTGAACCTTTGGATTTCAAGGGATGAGTTTCAGGCAATAGTAAAAGGGATATAATCAAGGCAAAGAGACAGATAAGAGAGAGATATATCCCAGGAAAGAAAAGTAATCCCTTTTTCTCAATAAAATAAGTGGCAAGAGAGGGAAGAGTGCCTCCAAAGAGAGCTAAGGATAAATTATAGAGAAAGGAAAAAGAGGTATTTCTAATTTTAACCGGAAAAAGCTCTGCTAAGGTTGCCGGAAGAATACTCATAAAAAAACCTGAAATAAAGGCAAGTATGAGATGTGCCAAAAGGATAAAGGAATATCCTAAGGGAAGGACAAACACATTTAGGCTATAAGCTGAAAGGGTATAAGCAGAAAGAGCTAATAAAAAAAGAGGTCTTCTTCCGATGAGATCACTCAAATAGGCACAAGGTAAAATAAGAAGATTTAAAAGTGCCATAGCTAAGGTATTTGAAAGTAGGGCTTTATCAGAGGGTATTCCAAAGTATCTGGTAAGGTAAGTTGGAAAATAGAGAAAAAGCGTATAAAAGGCAACCCCTTGAACCATAGATAAAATTAATGTTAAAAAGAAGGCCTTGGGATATTCCCTAAAAGCTGAAAGAAGAGGAAAGCCTCTTGCAGGAGAAAGTTTCTCTTTGATGAAGGCTGGTGTTTCATAGGTATATTTTCTGATTATGTAACCCACAAAAGCTAAGAAAATAGTAGGTATATAAGCAAGTCTCCAACCATAATTCTCTAAGGTTTGAGCATCTAAAAAATGATGAAGAAGTGTAGCAGAGAGTGAGCCCAATAAAATACCCATAATGGCTCCAAATAGATTAATACTACTCCAGAGAGCTCTTCTATCTGGTGGGCTGTGCTCCAATAGAAAGGACACAGAGGTTGTATATTCTCCTCCAGCGGAAAAACCTTGTAAGATTCTAAAGAGGGTGAGCAAGAGGGGTGCCCAAATACCTATTCTTTTATAAGTAGGTAAAAAAATCATTAAAAAAGAGGGTATAGCCATAAGAACGATAGAGACAAGCAAAGCGGGTTTTCTTCCCTTTTTATCACCAATTAATCCTAAAAAAAGAGCTCCTAAGGGACGTGCAAAAAAACCTATAGCAAAGGCTGAAAAACTGAGTATTAGTGAGATGGCTGGATCAGTGACAGGAAAAAATAGTTTGGCAAATTGGGTTGCAAAATAACCGTAGATTACAAAGTCATACCATTCAATAACATTACCCACAAACCCTGCTGTAAATAGTATTTTTTTAGAAGCCATTCCTCTCTTTAGAGTATAAATTTCATAAGTTCTTCTTTTTCAAGGATATCAGCCAGTTTTTCTCTAACAAACTCTGGAGTGATGACAATTTTGGTAGGTGCAATATCTGGGGCATCAAAGGAAAGGTCTTCCAAAACTTTTTCTACCACTGTATGAAGCCTTCTTGCCCCAATATTTTCCATCTTTTGATTTATTTCATAAGCAATTTGGGCCATCTTATAAATGGACTCTTGAGTAAACTCGATGGATACCCCTTCCGTAGCAAGCAGGGCTTGATATTGTTTAAGAAGAGCATTTTCTGGTTCTGTTAAAATACGCACAAAATCCTCTTTTGTTAGAGGATCAAGTTCCACCCTGATAGGGAATCTACCCTGAAGTTCTGGTATAAGGTCAGAGGGTTTAGCTATGTGAAAGGCACCACTACCAATAAAGAGAATATAATCAGTTCTTACCAGTCCATAGCGTGTGTTAACGGTTGTGCCCTCAACAATAGGCAGTAAATCTCTTTGCACACCTTCTCTTGATACATCTGGACCCGCTCCCCCGCCTCTACTTGCGATTTTATCAATTTCATCAATAAAGACGATGCCGCTGCTTTCTGTGCGCTGGATAGCTTCTCTGATCACTTTGTCCATATCTATAAGCTTAGTGGCCTCTTCCTTAGTGAGAATTTCTAAAGCCTCCTTAACCTTTAGTCTTCTCCTTTTTGCTCTGAAGGGCAAAAAGGAGGAGAGCATTTCTCTGAGTTGCATTTCCACCTCTTCTAATCCCGAGGCAGCAAGTATTTCAATATTAGGATGTTTCTCCTTAAACTCTATCTCAATTTCTATTTCTCGTTCATTCAGAAGACCCTCTCTTAACATCTTTAAAAATTTCTCTTTAGTTTCCTCCTCATAGGAGACTCTGGGAGAACTTTTGGGAAGTAAAGCTTCTACAATTCTTATTTCAGCAAGCTCTCTTGCCCGTGCTAAGACCTTTTTTTCTTCTTCATCTCTGACCATTTGCACTGCTACATAAGTGAGATCTTTAATGATAGATTCTACATCCCTTCCTACATAGCCTACTTCTGTGAATTTGGTTGCCTCAACCTTTATAAAAGGGGCTTTAGCTAATTTTGCTAAGCGCCTTGCTAATTCCGTTTTTCCAACACCCGTGGGTCCAATCATAAGAATATTCTTAGGATATACCTCATCCTTCAAAGGTCCCTTTAATTGCCTTCTTCTCCAACGATTTCTTAAGGCTATAGCTAGAGCCCTTTTGGCTTTATCTTGTCCCACAATATACTTATTCAGCTCAGCTACTATCTCCCGAGGTGTTAGCTCTCGCTCTTCCTTTATAGTATTTGTCACTTAAAGTTCCTCCACTATAATTTCGGAATTAGTATAGATACAGATTTCACTTGCGATGCACAAGGAAATTTCTGCTATTTCTTTAGCTGAAAGTTGGGTGTAGCGAAGAAGGGCTTTGGCTGAAGCCAAGGCCATTGGAGCACCTGAGCCAATGGCAATAACCTCTTCATCAGGTTCTACTACATCACCTGCCCCTGTAATCAGCAAAAGATTTTCTTTATCTGCAGCAATAAGAAAAGCCTCTAAACGCCGAAGAACTTTGTCTGTTCTCCAATCTTTGGCAAGTTCTACCGCAGCTCTAAGCAATTGTCCACTATATGCCTCTAATTTTTTTTCTAATCTTTCAAAAAGGGTGAGGGCATCTGCTGTAGCACCAGCAAAGCCAACTAAAACTTGACCTCTATAGAGTCTTCTAATTTTTTTAGCCCTGTGTTTAAGAACAGTATTTCCAAAGGTAACTTGACCATCTCCAGCAATGGCAACCCTTCCCTCTTTTCTTACTGCAAGGACAGTTGTGCCTTTAAAAAGATAATCCTTCATAGCCTTTTAATTTATATCACAAGTCTATTAAATAACAAGTTTAAGAAAGAAATACCTGCAATTTTAAAAAATTTGTGAATAATACAAAATTTGTAGGGGCATAGCATGCTGTGCCCGAAATATCAAAAAAGGTAGGGGCAAATCACGCTTTGCCCGAAAATTAAAACCTGTAGGGGCTCAGCATGCTGAGCCCAAGAATTCAAACCTGTAGGGGCAGCCCTTGCGGCTGCCCAAAATGCGGGTTAAAAAAAAACTTTTGGGCTGGGGCAAGCCCTGCCCCTACAAAGGCAACCCTTTGGGCACGGGAGTGCGGAGCTCCTAAAATATAACTTTTTTGGTAAAGCATATCACATCTTTAACAACTGATATTACAAAATAGTAATTAAAATGTATCATTTCAAAATAGTAACCACACCCACTGGTTAAATCTCAAAAATGCTGTATAATCACCCTACATAAGGGTAAATTTCTCAGAGAGGTTTTATTATGGAGACTTTATTGATAATTTTTCAGATTATGCTGGCCATTTTAAT
>CALLJI010000139.1 GCA_938091475.1 uncultured Caldimicrobium sp.
TAAAAGAAAGGACTGTTATCAGGATAGCAAGACCTGGAAAGAAGGAAAGCCACCAGGCTACCTCAAGGGTCTCCTTACCCTCTATTAAAAGATTCCCCCAGGAGGGTATTGGAGGCTGAACTCCTATCCCCAAAAAAGATAGAGCTGATTCAATAAGAATAGCCTGTCCCATACCTAAGGATGCAGAAACCAAAATAGGAGGCAAGGTATTAGGAAGCATATGCTTAAAAATGATCCTCAAAGGGCTTGCACCATAGAGCTTTGCTGCAAGCACAAATTCTCGTTCCTTTAGAGACAAAAACTCTGCTCTTACTAAGCGTGCAACTCCCATCCAAGAGGTAAGCCCAATTACTACCATAATGGTAATAATGGAGGGTTCCAAATAGGCAATAACAGCAAGGATTAAAAAAATAGTGGGGAAACACAAAACTACATCAATGAAGCGTGAAATAATTTGATCAACTACCCCACCAAAGTATCCCGCCAAAGCCCCTAAAAATATCCCTATAATCAAGGACAAACCCACTGCCACTATACTTACTTGAAGAGAGATTTTGGCCCCGTAAATCATCCTACTGAGTAAATCCCTTCCCAAAAGATCTGTTCCAAGGGGATGTTCTAAACTTGGTGCCTGCAAAATTTTATCCACCCTTATCTCAAAGGGATCATAGGGAGTAATAAAAGTGCCAAAGCAGGCAAAAAAAATAAGCATTAGGATTACCAAAAGAGAAAATAAAGCACTCTTTACGCATAAAAAATCTCGTAGCACCTATTTTTTCCCTCCAAGCCTAATCCTTGGATCTGCCAGGGCATAACCGATGTCAGCTAAAAAGTTACCAAGAAGGGTTAACACTGAAACCAAGACCAAATTTGCCATTATTACAGGATAATCTCTACTCATAACTGCTTGCCACATAAGTTGCCCTAAACCGGGTATTCCAAAGATAGTTTCAAAGATTACACTACCCCCTATTAGCCCAGGTATAGAAAGGCCAAGTAGGGTAATCATAGGCAAAAGTGCATTTCTAAGGCCATGTTTGTAAAGAATAACCCTTTCTGGTAAACCCTTAGCTCGGGCATAAATTATGTAATCCGCCTCTAATACTTCAATTAAGGAATTTCTTAAGTAACGAGAAAATCCAGCAATACCACCAAAAGTTGCCACAAATAATGGACAAATTAAATGCTTTATCCAGTCTAAAATTTTACTCCAAAGGGACATCTGCTCATATCCTACCACAGAATGTAGTCCAGAGATAGGTAAAAGTTGTAATTTTACTCCAAAAATAAGCATCAAAAGCAAGGCTAACCAAAAACTTGGCATAGCATACCCAAAAAAACTGAGAAAGGTGATCCATCTATCAAATTTACTGCCTGCTTTCACCGCTGAAATAACCCCAAGAGGTAAACTAATGAGAAGAATGAGGATCAAGGCTAAAGAGTTAATAAGAAGTGTTATAGGAAGCCTTTCTTTTATTTTATCCCAAACAGGCCTTTGATCTAAGGAAAAGGAGCGCCCAAAATCAAGTTTTAATAGCCCCTTAAGCCATTGAAGATATTGAATATGCAAAGGTTTGTCTAAACCATACATTTTTACCAATCTTTCCCTATACTCTGGGGTTATTTTGGGATTAAATTCCGTAAGTGGGCTAAGAGGACCTCCAGGAGCTAAATGAAGCATTCCAAAGGTGATAACTGTTATTCCCCACAGGGTAAGAATTAAAACGAGAAATCTTTTTAAAAGGAAGAAAAACATTTCTTACGCTCAGCTTCAGAAGGTTTTAGATAAAAGGGCAAAAGTTCCTTACCTGAGATTACTTCTGCTTCCCCTTTTTTTAATTTTAACCAAGCTATTTCACATAGCAAGGAGGCTCTTAAGCGGGGTTTTAAGGGTGGTTTTATAAAATAAGCGCTTAGTTCCCTTTTTAAAAAATCTTCCCATTTTTCCAGGGTTTCGCTCACAAAAAGAGTAGGTTCTTGCACAATTTCTTTTATCTCACGGACCTTGCTTAATCTTGGAGTTATGAGGGTTTGTATCTCTTGGTTCTTAAACCTATATTGTGCTAAGAAGATTTCCTGAGTATAAGCATCCACAAGAGAAAGAATAGGTAAATCTACTTCAGAATAGTTATAGGCAAGAATTTCAAGACTTGAAAGGGGAATAAGTGGAAAAGAGTAGACTAAGGAGAAGGCTTTTACAGCGGATATACCAATGCGAAGACCTGTAAAACTCCCAGGCCCTACATCCACAGCAATGTAGTCTATGTCCCTTAGATTAACCTGAGCTTTTTCTAAAAAAAAGGGTAAAGCTTGAAAAAGGCTTTGAGAATAAGATTGGCGGATGTAAAAATTAATTTCATATAAAAGAACCTCTTGAAAAAGAGCTATTCCTCCCCATTTTCCTGAACTTTCAATCCCTAATATTAGGGGAGCCTTTTCTAAGGAAGTTTCCATCCTGTAAGAAGGCGAAGAATATCGTTGTAAAAAACAGCAATGGAAAGCCCAACAATTAAAATTAATCCAATTTTAAAAATGATTTCCTGTGTTCTTAAAGATAAGGGTTTTCCTCGAAGGGCCTCAATCCCAAAAATGACTAAATGCCCTCCGTCTAACATAGGCAGGGGTAGCAAATTTAAAACCCCCAAATTAATAGAAAGTAAAGCCAAAAAGGAAATGTATGCAATAATTCCTAATCTTGCGGATTCTCCAGCAAACTTACCAATAGTAATAGGGCCTCCTAAGGTGGAAAAAGGTAATTCTCCTGTGATGAGTTTATAGATAGCCATAAGGGTTAGGGCTGTAAAATCATAGACCTTTTTTAGGGCAAGACTTATAGCAGATAAGGGATTAATTTTTTCGTGTACTATCTCCGGGGATGACTTTATCCCAAGCACGGGAACCTTAGTCTTTTTGCCAAAAATTGTTGTACCCTCCATAAGCTCAGGCATAACCCTAAAAGTAAGAATCTCCTCTCCCCTCTTAATCTTTAATTCAAACTCTCTTAACCCTTCTTCTCTTCTTGTCTCTAATAAAAGATCTTCAAAGGATTTAAGTCTTTTACCATTGATCTCAAAAATAAGATCTCCCTTTTTTATCCCAGCCCTCTCTGCTGGGCTATTTGGAAGCACCTCACCCACTATGGGAGGTACATAAGTTTTTCCAACTAAAGTAAAGACAAACCAAAAAGCCAGAAAGGCAAGAAAAAAGTTTGCCAAGGGACCAGCAACAACAATCAAAGCCTTCTGCCAGACCTTTTTAAAGGCAAAGGCCTTTTCTGGATCTACAATCTGTGGAAGCGTCTCTGGATGCTCCCCATATAGTTTTACATAGCCGCCCAAGGGTATGAAGGATACCCTGTATTCTGTATCTCCTCTTATAATCCCTATTAATTTTGGACCAAAACCCAAGGAAAAAACCTCAACCCTAACTCCCATTCTTTTAGCTGCCAAAAAATGACCTAATTCATGTACAAAAATCAAAATTCCTAATACAATAATTGTAGCTATAAGGGTTAATAACATTTTCCTTCCTCTATTATCTTCCTTTTTAAGCTTGATCTATCAATTTTTTAGTAAAGATTACAACCTCTTGATAAAGCTCTAAATAGTCCTCTAAATTTCCCTTAGGGACAATAGAAAATTTAAACTCATTTAAGGTTTTTTCAAGCAATTGTGGAATTTGGAGAAAACTTATTTTTCTCTCTAAAAAGGCAGAAACCACTATTTCATCGGCTGCTTCTAAAATCAGAGGATAGGGAGCACCTTTTTCTGCCACCTCATAAGCTAATTTAAGGGCAGGATATTTTTTATAATCTACCTCATAAAAAGTCAATCCCTTTAATTGAATGAGATCAAGGGAAGTAAAGCTAAGCTCCCACCTCTGGGGATAGCTTAATGCATAGGCTATAGGGATTCTCATATCAGGTTTACTTAAATGGGCTATTAGACTTCCATCTGACATTTCTATCAATCCATGAATAATACTTTGAGGATGAATAAGTACTTCTATAGCAGAAGGTGGAAAATCAAAAAGTTCTTTAGCTTCTATAACCTCAAATCCTTTATTCATAAGGGTTGCAGAGTCTATGGTAATCTTTGAACCCATATGCCAAGTAGGATGTTTAAGCGCTAATTCTGGAGTAATCTTATCAAAATCTTTAATATCCCAATGAAAAAAAGGTCCCCCCGAAGCAGTAAGAATGAGTTTTTTTATATAGTCCCTCCTTTCACAGCGCAAGAGTTGAAAAAGGGCAGAATGTTCGCTATCCACGGGGATAATTTCCCCTCCCTGTAATTGAGCTATTTCTTTTAAAAGAGAGCCTGCGGCAATAAGACATTCTTTATTAGCTAAGGCTACTCTTTTGCCATTTAATAAAGCATAGTAAGTGGGAATTAAGGCTTTTAAACCTGAAATCCCTACAACAAAGACCTCAGCTTGAGGATGCTCAGCAATCTCCTTTAGCCCCTCATCTCCAATTAAAATCTCAGCTTTGTAAGAAAGATTTTTCCTCAGCCAATGGGCAGACTCCTCCCTTTCCACAATCAAATAGGGAACTTTATAACGCTCAGCTTGTTCTTTCAGCTTAGTGAGATTACTTCTTGCAGAAAGGGCAAATATTTTATAGGGAAAAGGAGATAACTCTAAAAGTGAGAGGGTTGAAGTGCCAATTGAGCCAGTTGCCCCCAAAATAACTAAATTATGCATTCAAAGTGTGCCTTATTTATTTTGAGGGGGTATGGGAATTTCTTTGGGAGGTACAGGAAGGGGCGTGGGTATAGTCTTCTCTTTGGTTGGCTTAGTGGGAGCACCTTCCGGTACTATAATTCTATGCTTAGCTGTAGAAATTTTGGTTAACAAAATAGAATTCAAGAAAAATAATATAACTAAGAGCATAGTGACCTTGTTTAAAAAACTGGTAGGCCCTGCACCACCAAAAATAGCTTCGGCCCCTCTAAATACTGCACCATACTCGGAACCTTTGGTTACATTAACAAGCACAATCAAGACTATTAAAATGGCCAGCATAATCTGAAAAATTATCAATAAAGTCTCCATAATAAAACCTCTCTGAGAAATTTACCCTTATGTAGGGTGATTATACAGCATTTTTGAGATTTAACCAGTGGGTGTGGTTACTATTTTGAAATGA
>CALLJI010000140.1 GCA_938091475.1 uncultured Caldimicrobium sp.
AATTTCTAATCGAGCCTATATAATGGATGGTCCTGCTTTAGAAGTTAGAAATTTGAAAAAAAAATATGGCTCTAAATGGGCACTAAAGGGTATCTCTTTTTCTTTGATGAAGGGTGAACTTTTTTCTTTATTAGGGCCAAATGGGGCAGGTAAAACTACTACTTTAAGAATTCTCTCCGGCTTAACTAATCCCACCTCTGGTGAGATTCGCCTGTTCAATCAATCTTTCTATGAACATCAACTCTGGGCTAAAAGAATGATCGGTTTAGTGCCTCAACAGATAAATCTGGATTTAGAGTTAACCGTGGAAGAAAACCTCTTTATACATGGTCTACTCTATAAATTATCCTTTAAAGAAATAAAAAGAAGGGTTTCAGAACTCTTAGAATTTGCTGATCTAAAGGAAAGGCAAAAATCAAAGGTCAAAGAACTTTCTGGAGGGTTAAGAAGAAGACTTTTAATCATAAGGGCTCTCCTACATAATCCTGCCATACTTCTATTAGATGAACCTACAGTAGGCTTAGATCCTCACATACGAAGAAAACTTTGGAATTTTATAAAGCAAATTCAAAGTCAAGGAACTACTATCTTACTAACTACACATTATATGGAAGAAGCTGAGTTTTTGTCAGACAGGGTTGCCTTTCTTTCTGAGGGAGAAATTATCAAAATAGATACTCCTCAAAATTTTATAAAAGGAATGGGTGAAATTGCCCTTGATGTCTTTACAGAGGATGGACTGAAAACCTATTATTTTACTCACAAAGAAGAAGCTGAAAAAATGCTTATAAAATTTTCTAAAAACCATCCTTTTGTGACTTTAAGAAAAACAAATTTAGAAGATGCCTTCATAAAATATACGACAAAACCACTATGAAAGGTTTCTTAGCGACTTATCTAAGAGAAATCTTTATTTTAAGAAAGAGGTTCTTAAGATTTATTTTTTCTCTCTCTATCAACCCTCTTCTTTATATTTTGGCCTTTGGGATTGGTCTTGGTAAAAACATAACTGTTATGGATAGACCTTATTTAGAGTTTTTAATACCGGGATTAATTGCAGCAAGTAGTATGTTACAGGCCTTTGCTATCAATGTTGAAATAAATGTAGCAAGGTTTTATCTCAAAGTTTTTGAAGAATTTCAAAGTGCTCCTTTGTCATCTTTCAGTTATGCCTTAGGTGAAGTACTCTCGGGAGTAACTCGAGCCTTTTTATCTGTTTTTATTATTATCGTCATAGGATATTTTTTGGGCGGGGTAAAGCTGAACCTATCTTTTCCACTCATAGCCATAGTATTTTTGAATGCCTTTATTTTTGCTTCTTTAGGACTGGCCTCTGCTATGGCTATTAAAGCCCATGCAGATCAAACACTTATTACTAATTTTATCATAACACCTATGATGTTTCTTGGTGGCACTTTTTTTCCAATAGAAAATCTTCCCTCCTTTATTAAACCTTTCATTGAATACTTACCCATAACCATAGCCTCTCAAACCATAAGAGCTTATTTTTGGGACTTACCCCTTTCTCTACACAAAATGGTACTTATGCTCATAATGGCTCTTTTTAGTTTTCTAATAGCTGTATATACTATCCAGAAAGCTAAAGACTAGCCTATGAAATCTTATAGTGACTCAAAGGCCTTTAGATTAACCTTACTAAGTTTCATATTTAGTCTTCTTATTTGTCTTATCAAATTTTTAGCCTATTTGATAACTCATTCAGTTGCCATCTATTCCGATGCTATGGAGTCTATTGTGAACATATTTTCAGCACTTTTAGCTATGTTAGGCACAAAAATGGCTTTAAAACCCTCTGATGCCGAACACCCCTATGGTCATACTAAGATTGAATACTTTGTGGCTATATTAGAAGCCCTTTTTATATTATTGGCCTCTTTTTCTATCATTTGGAAAGCTATAAAAACCCTTTTGAAGCTTGAAATACCGGAAGAAATGACCCTTGGGAGCTTTTTACTTGTTTTAGCCCTTATTTTAAATGGTTTTCTCTCTTGGATAATCTATAAAACTGGGAAAAAAGAAGCCTCTCCTATTCTTATCTCTCACGCTACTCACTTGTTCACAGATGTATTAACCACTCTTGGCGTGCTTCTCGGTATCTTATTGGCTGCAGTGTTTAATTTTTGGTATATCGATCCCGTCTTAGCTCTCATCATAAGCATAAATATACTTTATATGGGATATAAGCTTTTAAAGGAATCCATTAATTCACTTTTAGATGTAAGTATTTGTCCCAAAAAAAGAGAAAATATTCAGCAAATCATAGATTCAACTATTCAGGGAAGTTCTCTTTCCAAAGCAAGTATTCATAATTTCAAAAGTAGAAGGGCTGGAAGAAGAGATTTTATTGAGTTTCATTTAACTGTCCCAAAGGATACTACAGTGGATGAAGCCCATAATCTTTGTGACGAGATAGAAAAAAATATTAAGCAGGATTATCCGGAAATTGCTATAACAATACATATCGAACCAGAAAAAAATTCCCATTAATTCCTTGCCTTTGAAATTTGGTTAGCTATTTCCTTTAGCTTTAATTGTAAAGACTCCCGTTCTCTTTTTCTGTAAGCACCAAGAGAGAGGAAAATTTTATTTTCCATAGGTTTAAGATAGACCCAATAAGTTTTTGGATCATAGTAATAAACTAAAAAAAGACCAACCATCATTAAGATAAAGCCAAAATAAACTATCCAATTACCAGGGTCTTTTTTTGCTTGAAGACCTGTTAGGTAATTTAACTTGGCGAGATCTTCGTACTCTAAGGAGATCTCCTCTTGACCAAAAGTTACTTTTAGGGGTGGAAATCCGCTTATAATTAACCCTTCTCTACTCTCTGAGGTTAACTCATTAACCATCCAGACCCTTAAGTAGACAAACCCATGTGCTTCTCCATAATCTTTAAGTACAATAGTGATCTTATCCCCTATAGTAGCAGGTTCAATGGGGGATAAAATCAACTCTTCTCTTTTTCCATTTACCTGGGCTATTATCTTAAACTCAGGGATAATATTGTAACTGGCTTGATAAAATACTATATCTTGATATTTAAAAGGCTGGTTAACCTTAATAAGTGTATTAACTTGATTATTTTTATCTATAATAGTTACATTTGAAATATATTCCTTTGGCATCCCGTTTGGATAGGTTTCTAAAATAAATTTATTAAGTTTAACAGAAAAATCTAATTGAATAGGATCCTTTTTTCTAAAGGGTTGAATAATATTACTTTGATCTCCTTCAAGAATATTCATACTACCTCTCCAACCCCAAAGAGCTCCTACTAAAGCACCTACTATGATTATAACCAAAGATAAATGAACTACATAAACAGAGAAAAAGGAAAATCTATTTTGACTTTTATAAAAAAGTTCACCTTCATTGAGTGGCTCAGGTGAGGCTCTAAATTTGAGAATATTTTTAAGATAACCTCTAATTTCATCTAAAGATCCATTAATTTCTAAAGTTATTTTATTAGGTAAATTGAGAGGATTCACCTCCCAGGGTTTTCTTTTGAAAAGCTTATAACTAAAGGGCCATCTTTTAAGGGAACAGGCTACTAAATTAGCCAGAAATAAAAAAAGTGTGGCTATGTACCACCAGGAATGATAGGCATCATGTAGTTGTAAAAAAAGGATAAGTTTCCCTAATCCTTGTCCATATTTCATCAAATAGAGATCTTCCGGTTGAGCTTGTGGAATTATGGTGCCTAAAATTGAGATTAGGGCGAGTAAGAAAAAAAGAACTATGGCTAATTTGGCTGAGGTTAAGAAATCCCAGAAATTTCTCATCTAAAAGCCTCCTTAATTTTAAAGAGAAATTATACCTTTCTTTTTAAAATTCACAATAATTTTACCTTTGTGTAAGTATTGAGAATATTCCAAAAACAGGGGATCATCTTGCTGTGCCTCATAAATTTGGGCGATTCGTGAATTGACCTTACAGAGAGAGATTTTGTAGGGGCAAATCACGATTTGCCCCAAAATTTGAAAAAATTCGTAGGGGCACAGCATGCTGTGCCCAAAAGCCTAAAAAATGTTGGGGCAGCCCTTGCGGTTGCCCAAAATGCGGTTTTGAAAACTTTTTGGGCACGACATGTCGTGCCCCTACAAAAAATTGGGCACCCGCAAGCCCAGCCCCTACGAATTTGGGGGCAATTCGTGAATTGCCCCTACTCCTCTAAACCTCATGGGCACGACGATGCCGTGCCCTTACAGAATTTTGAGCGGTTCGTGAACCGCCCCTACAGATAAACCATTGGGCACGGCGGTGCCGTGCCCCTACAGATTTGGGGGCAATTCGTGAATTGCCCCTGCAATGTATAACCCTTCTGCTATCCTTTCTTTTTTGATATTTGGTAGTATAATAAGAAAACTACAACTTAACTTAACTTAATCATCCTAAAAAGCCTTGTATATCAAAAAATTAGAAATCTATGGTTTTAAATCATTTCCATTTAAAACAGTTATACCCTTTTCAAAGGGAATTACCGCAATAGTTGGACCAAATGGTGCTGGAAAAAGT
>CALLJI010000141.1 GCA_938091475.1 uncultured Caldimicrobium sp.
GCGATTCACGAATCGCCCCCAAAATTCTTTCGTAGGGGCACGGCACCGCCGTGCCCAAAGGTTTATTTGTAGGGGCAGGGCTTGCCCCTGCCCAAAAGGTTTTAAAAACCACATTTGGGCACCCGCAAGGGCTGCCCCTACGGTTTTTGGTATTTCTGGGCAATTTTTGAATTGCCCCTACCGATTTAACCCTCCCAATCTTTTGGGCACAGCATGCTGTGCCCCTCCAGATTTTTCTCGCAGGCTAAAGCCTGCGGCTACCTTTTTTATATCCCGCCATTCCAAACTCTCACCCCTACCTATTCTTTTCTTTAAATTATATAATATCAATTAAATTCAAATTTAAATAAATTCACAGGAAAGGGGCACCAGAATGAATAGAGAAGAAGCCGAACAACTCATCATTGAAACTTTTGAAAACCCCTTCAATGAAAAACAATACATAAAATTTCTGCATCACCTTCTTAAGCATTTTGATGACACACCCTTACTCAATATTGAACAATTCCTTCCAGATGCCTTTAAGGAACACATTGCATCCTTTGAAAGAATTGGGCAGTATACTCATCAATACTCCGAGCTGGATTTACTAATCGTTCAACTCAAATATGACTCCTCTCTTTTACGTGCCCGTTCTATGCAGAGAAATCTAATTTTTTGGTATCTAAAAAGAGAGCAAAAAGATGCAGCTTTAGTGGCTTTCGTTCCCCCTAAAGACAAAATTTGGCGCCTCTCCCTTGTAGAAGTAGAAAATATTCTAAAGAAAAATCAAAAGGGGATCACTATTGAAAAATTAGTTACACCCGCTAAGAGATATTCCTATCTCTTAGGAGAGGGTGAAAAAATTCATACTGCTCAAAAAAGGTTCTATGCATTATTTGAAAAATATTTAGAGGCTCAAGAGGGACCATCACTTGAAGACTTAGAAGATGCCTTTAGTGTTGAAAAGGTAACTGAAGAATTCTTCCAAGCCTACAGATATGCCTTAAATGAGGTAATCATTAAATCTCTTGATCCGCAGGTTGAATATAGGAAAAGGCACTCCTTTGCACAACAAATGCTCTCAAGAATTCTCTTTATCTACTTCTTACAGCGCAAAGGCTGGTTGAAAAAGGAGAACTATGAACCAGACCCAAATTATTTAAAAAATCTCTGGGAACAATATAAAGAATATGTCAGCATTGAAAAAGAAAAGAAAAATACCTTTTACTCTGTTTGGCTCTCAAGTCTCTTCTTTGGTGCATTTAATAGAAAATCTCACTTAATAGATCCGTCTCTCCCTGAAAATGTGCGCAAATCCTTTAGTATGATGCCCTTTCTAAATGGAGGATTGTTCACTAAAAATGAATTGGATGAATTAGGGCTTAATGTCCCAGATAGTGTCTTTGAATGGCTATTTGAACCAGATCCCACAGAAAATGACAAAAAAAGAGGCTTCCTCGAAATATTTAACTTTACCATAGATGAATCCTTGCCTATAGATGTGGAAGTGGCAGTTGATCCTGAAATGCTTGGAAGGGTTTATGAATCTTTAATAGCAGAGGAGGAAAGAGGTAGCGCCGGAATTTTTTACACCCCAAGAGTGGAAATAGACTTAATGTGCAGGTTATCTCTTGTAGAGTATCTCACAGAGCGAACTAATCTCTCTAAAGACAAGATCATTGATTTTGTATTTAATCCCTCGGAAAATATAGATAAATTAGATTTACAAAGTGCAAAGGCTCTCAAATTAGCTTTAGAGAATGTAAAAATAGTGGATCCAGCGGTTGGCTCTGCCTCCTTTCTTGTAGGAATGATGAACATTCTCGTAGATTTACATTCTGAATTAACCAAAAAAATTGAAAACAGAGAGGAAAATCTCTTTGCTCTAAAGCAAAAAATTATTCTTGAAAATCTCTATGGTGTGGATGTAAAGGATTGGGCAGTAATGGTTGGGGAACTTAGGCTCTGGCTATCCCTAATAATAGAAACCGATGAAAAGTTTATGGATATTTATACAAAGCCCCTTTTGCCCAATCTCTCTTTTAAAATTCGTCAAGGAGATTCTTTAGTTGAGCAAATAGGAGATGTGCAAATTAGCTTGAGAGGAGAACTCAAAAATTTCATTTCCCAGAGTGTACAGAAGAAATTAAAAGAATTAATGAAAAAAAAGCGCAAATTCTTTAATGAAGAGAGAAGTGCAAATTTACAGGAAATAGAAAAAATAGAGAAACTTGAACAAGAAACTTTCTCCGAAATCTTAAGCATAAAGCTCTGGCAAATTAACCAACAGATAAATAAACTTAATACCCAAATTGCCCAATTAGAGTCCCAAGGAAATATTTGGAATAAAACTCATAAGGATTTAGCCAAAAACCTGAAAAACAAAAAAGAGCAGATTGAAGCACTGGAAAAAGAGCAAGAACTCCTTTTAAAAACCCTCACAAATCTAAAAAATAAAACCAAAAAAGACTATTTCCTCTGGGAAGTTGATTTTGCTGAAGTTTTTGCCGAAAAAGGTGGCTTTGATATAGTAATTGGAAATCCTCCCTATGTAAGACAAGAGCTCATTGCTCCACCACTTGAAAACCAATCCGACTACACCGATGAAGAATGGAGAAGGCTTAAAACTCAATATAAAGAAAAACTAATCGCCACTGTAAAGAACATCTGGAAGGATGTGCAGAAAATAGATAAAAAATGTGATCTCTATGTTTATTTTTATTTCCTCGGGCTTTCTCTTCTAAGGGAGGGTGGAGTATTTTGTTTTATAAATTCAAACTCTTGGCTGGATGTGGGGTATGGCGCCTGCCTTCAGGAATTTCTATTAAAGAATATGCAACCTATTTATATTATAGATAATTTGAAAAAACGCTCCTTTAGTCAGGCTGATGTAAATACGGTTATTGTTTTAATCAAAAGACCAAAACAAAATGTGGATGATTACACAATAAAGTTTATTGCCTTCAAAAAACCCTTTGAAGAAGTATCAAATGCAGAGGTTTTCAAAAGAATAGAATCCTATCATCAGCCTGTTTTTGAGGATGAGGATTTTAGACTTTATCCTAAGACAAAGAAGGAGCTTCTTTTAGAAGGTGTAGAGATTCCCGAGGAAGGGCCCATAATTAACATAAATCCAGCCCATCTGCCATATATTGGCAATAAATGGGGTGGAAAATACCTAAGAGCCCCAGAGATTTATTTTAAGATTTTGGAAAAAGGAAAGGGAAAATTGGTAAGATTGGGAGATATTGCTGAGGTGAGAGCTGGAATTATAACAGGAAATAACAAAAAATACTACACCTTAAAAACAGAAAAGTTTGATACAGCTGTTTACTCTCCTGTTTTTAAAAGTCCGCGTGATGTAAACAAAATTAAATTAACAGTTGAGGATACTAAATGGCTTATTAGGATAAAAAATGTACCTTACGAAATAAGAAGAGCACCAATATTATGGGTAGATTTAAGAGGAGACAAACATATATGCCACTATAATGTAGACGATATACCATTTGAGCACAATTTTTATGGAATTTTTGGAAAGAAAATTGATAATGAAACTCTGTGCTTACTTCTTAACTCAACTACGACGTGGTTTTTAATTGAAGTGCTAGGAAGGAGAGGGTTAGGAGGTGGGGCTATAAGACTGGTAAAGATAGATATATTAAAATTACCAATTCTGGTTAATCTAAGATTATCTATGGAAAATTTTTCAGAATTTGTAACTCGCCCTATCCACTCCATCTTCACCGAACTTGGCTTTGACCCTAAAAAGCCCATAAGGGAGCAAGAGCCAAATCCATTGCCAGACCGAAAAGCTTTAGATGATATTG
>CALLJI010000142.1 GCA_938091475.1 uncultured Caldimicrobium sp.
ATAATAATGGACTGGTAAGTCATACCACAGATCTCAGAGATATTTTTTTCTTCTTAGAATGAAGAGAAGTGTACCACATATTAAAACTATAATGAGATTTATTATGTAATAAGCATGAGGGGTGCCTTTAAGAGGATCTAATTCTTGAAAGGGTAGTGGAATATTCATTCCATACATACTGTAAATGATGTTAGGAATAGCTAAAATGATAGCCATACTGGCTAAAAATTTCATTATTACATTTACATTGTTGTTGATTATAGAAGCATAGGCATCCATAGTATTAGCTAAAATTGAAATAAAGACTTTTGTCATTTCCAGAGCCTGTCTATTTTCAATTTGCACATCCTCTAATAATTCTGCTTCTTCTTCGGTAAGTCTAAGATATCGCCCACTTCCAAGCTTAGTTAGAACTACATCATTTCCCTGGAGGGAGGTATTAAAATAGGTAAGGGTTTTTTCAATACTAAGCATTCTTAAAAATTCTTCATTAGATAAGGCTTTAAAAAGTGCCTCTTCATATTCCTCAATAACTTTATCCATTTGCTTTAAAAATTTAATATATAGAGTGGTAGCTAATAAGAAGAAATTAAAGATAAAGGTAACAGGCCTTTCAAGATTAAAGCTTTTGCTTCGATTGGCAAAGGTAATAAAATCTTCAAATATGGGATGGTCCATAAGGCATATGGTTAAAATATTTTCTTCGGTGACAATGATACCTATAGGAATGGTTTCATATTTTACATAAAGACCAGCTCTAACAGGTTGGGGTACTCTTATAATGATGAGAATTTGTTGCTCTTCTCTCTCTAAGCGGGGGCTTTCCTCCTCATCTAAGGGATATCTTAAAAATTCTGGAAAGATTTTAAGACGCGTCTCTATATATTGAATTTCGGCATCAGTGGGGTTGGTAAGACAAACCCAAGTATGTTTACCTATTTTGTCTGAAGGCAAAAGAACCCCTTTTTCTGAACGAAAAATTCTAATCATACTTCCAAGCTCACTTTGAGTTTTTACTATTAAACTACTCTTTTTTTAGCTTTCAAGGGGGCTGGAGAATGTTCTAAAAAGTGGGTATAAAAACCATTTTGGGAACGGCGGTGCCGTGCCCCTACAAATTAATTCTTTCGGGCAGGGGCAAGCCCTGCCCCTACGATTTTGGGGGCAATTTTTGAATTGCCCATACTCCTTGAAAACCTTTGGGCACGGCATTGCCGTGCCCCTACTCTTTTAAAATTTTTGGAAAATCGGAAAAATTGTAGGGGCTCAGCATGCTGAGCCCAGAGGGTTTAAATTGTAGGAGAGGCAAATCACGCTTTGCCCAAAGAATATAAATATGTAGAGGTAGCCTTTGCGGCTGCCCAAATCGGATTTAAAACCTTTTTTTTTGGGCTGGGGCAAGTTAAGCCTCTACTATTGAACTCTTTTTGGGAGCTTTTACAAAACTATTGCCCTCTTCCTTTGAGATAAAAAAATATTCCTGGTAAGGCTGAAAGCAGTATTAGAGAGTAAGCTAAAAGGCCAAGAGAGAGCCCATATTCTACAGGATATTTAAGCAGATAGAGAAAGTAACTCAGAGTACCTTCTCTTACTCCTAATCCAGAAATGCTAAGCGGAAGAGCTGCAAGAAAACTTATAATGGGGATGATAACAAAATACAAACTTTCTTTTAGAGGAAGATTTAGAGAAGCTCCTAAAGCCATGAACTGAAAAACAAATAGTATTTGAATTACAAGGCCTATGAATAGGGGCATTACAGAGGAGGGAAAAAGAAGGGGACGAAAGAAATCCTTTTCTGTTATATACCGTAAACTCAGGCTTATAAGTAGGAAGCCAAAGAGGGAGGCATAGACTATAAGAAAAAGGAAAAATCTAAATTTAGATGGTAGAAAGGCAGATTGAAAAGGCAAAGATAGGGCTAAAATTACCATTATCCCCAATAACCCAAAGGCTCTATCCAGAACTACACTAAAGGTAGCTTTTTTCCAATCCAAGCCCTCTTTGTAGACAAAAAAACTTCTTAGTGCATCACCTGCTACAATTCCCGGAAAAAGGGTATTTAAAGAAAAGCCCATAAGGTAGAGGCGAAAAAAATAAAAAAAGGGTTGCCTGAAATTCCATCCTCCACAGATGATTTTCCATCTTAAGGCTACCAAACTTTGAAAGGACATTACACACAAGAGGGCTAAGAAATAGTAAAAGGGTCTTATCTGAGAGAAGATGATTTTTAGTTTGGCAAAATCTGTTTTATAAAAGAGATAAAAGAGAATACCAAAGGAGATAAGAAAGCGAAAAAGGAGGAGTAGGCGGGATTTGATTTTTTTAAAGTCCATTTTTGAAAACTCTAAAGTAGCTAATAAAGGGCTTATCTGCTTGCAGGAGAGGATTATCAATGATAGCTACCAAATGCCCCCTTGTATCTACCAATCTGATCCATTTTTCTGCAGGAGAGAGACTTAATTTTTGGAATTTAATCAGCGACAAAAAACTAATTCTACTAATTTGTCTCCCACTTCTTATTTTTTGTGAAAAATCTTCGCTTATGAGAACCTTAGGTAAAAATTCTAAAGCTTTTGGGATGGGGATAATGTATTCTTTCAATTTGTCAGGAGCATTTTTAGCTAGACTTTCAATTTCCTCTAAGCTAAGAGACTTATCTAAGGTGAGGATGGATTTTTGTAACCTTCTCAAAGAGACAAGTACAGCACCAGTTCCAAGTAATTGACCTAATTGATGTATCAGGCTTCTTACATAGGTGCCTTTAGAGCATTTAATGTAGAAGGTCCCACGATTTCCTTCAAAGGAGGTTATCTCAAATTGATAAATTTTAACTTTTCTTGGTTCCTTAGGGATGAATAAGCCATCTCTTGCATATTTGTATAAAGGTCTTCCTCTAAATTTAACTGCAGAATAGGGTGGGGGAATTTGCTCTAATTCACCGACTAAACTTTGGGCAATTTTTTGAATAGTTTCTAAGGAAATATCTTTGATTTCAGATTTTGCCAAGACTTCCCCAGTTATGTCATAGGTATCTGTGGTTATACCAATTTCAAAAGTTCCTTCGTAGACCTTATCTCCATCTAAAAAAAATTGAGCAACTTTGGTGGCTTCATTTAGAAGTAGAGGCAAAACTCCTGTGCTGATGGGATCAAGAGTGCCTCCGTGCCCTATTTTTTCAACTTTTAGCAGTTTTTTAACCTTTTCTACTGCCTCAGTTGAGCTGAGACCATGAGGTTTATTTAGCACCAGAATTCCCGAAAGTTTTTCTTTTTTCATAGAAAGTCCTTTAGAATTTCTTTAAATTCTTCCCAAAAGACAAAAAGATCTTTCTTCTTTATAGTAAATCCGCAGGCATATTTATGACCTCCTCCACCATAGCGTTGGGCAAGTGGTAATATCTCAAAGGGAGCTTTACTCCTCAAACTCACCTTGATTTCTCCTTCCCTCACCTCTTTTAGGAGCGCAGAAACTTTAACCCCTTTGAAGCTTCTTAAAAAACTTGCAAAATCGTTTAAGGCTTTTTCTCCTCCTAATCTTTGGATATCTTCAGCTTTTAGGTAAGAAAGTGCCACTGTTCCATTTTTGAGGAGTTCTAATCTCGAAAGTATAAGTTTTAGAACTTCAATGTGTTCAAGGGGAGTATTCTCAAAAAGGGCTTGAGTAATATAATAAGGGCGTGCTCCAAGCTCTATAAGCTTATGGACAATTAAAAAGATATCTCCCTTTACATTTTCATAGCGAAAGCCTCCTGTATCATAGTAGATGCCAGCTAAGAGGTTTTCAGCTACCTCTGGAGTAATTTCATACTTTGCTTCTACTAAAAATTTATAAAATAAAGCGGTAGTAGAAGGTTCTTCAGGTTGAATTAAAAAGAGGGGACTTAGACCTAAAAAAGAGGCACAATCTTCCCTTTGGTGATGATCAAAAATGAGCACTGCCCTTGGCTTAAGCCAATTTTTAGCCTCTCTGGGGATTCTCTTATCGCATTGGGCATCAAAAACCACTATTAAATCCACTTCAAGGGGTTTATCTTGAGGAAAATCTGTGAAGAGTTTTAAGTTTTCCTTTCCGTGTAAAAAATAGGCTGTTTCAGGAATTTTTTCAACTAAAGGTAAAATCTTTTTTTGAGGATGGACCAATAAAAAACTTAGCATACAAGCCAAACCGTCTATATCCGGATTTTCGTGAGTTAAAAGAGCTATGGTATCGGCTTGTCTTATAAGATGGCAAAAAGTTTCTATATTCATTTTTTTAAGCTTTCTTAATCCTTTCAAAGAGTTCCATTAGTTTTTTTTCTCTTTCTTCACTTGTGTCTATTTTGAATTCAATTTCTGGCATAAACTTGAGGGTTAAACGTTCTGCTAAGAGTTTTTTGATATAACCCTTGGAACGATTAAAAGCACTTTCTATATCCTTAGGATTTTTTTCAAAAACCCTAAAATATACTGTGGCTTTTTTTAAATCTGGACCAATTTCTACACTAGTAATAGCAATAAAATCTCTAAAAATAGGATCATTGAGCTCGCGAAGAAGGATTTCTGAAATAGCTTCTTTTAGCAGACTGGCAACTCTCTCAGCTCTTCTGGTCATTAAATTTCTCAATAGTTTATGATATCAACCTCTGCCTTAATGACATCCAGAGCAGCCTCTTTCCGAATAAAGTCCATAATATTATTAATTTTTCTATCTATGTATTCTTTATCTTTACCTACAAGACTAATCCCAATGACAGCACTTTGCCACAAATCATGCCCATCTACCTCTGCCAGAGAAACTCTTTTAAAATTAGATTCAATTTTTTGTATAAGACTCCTGAGGACTTGTCTCTTTGCCTTAAGGGAATTGGGATCAGGGATGAAGAGTTCAAGTTTAATTATTCCTACCACCATATTAAAGCTCTTGAGCTACTTTTTTAATTTCAAAGGTTTCTAAAAGGTCTCCCTCTTTTACATCGTTAAAATTTTCTATTTTTATACCACATTCATAACCAGCTGGGACCTCCTTCACATCTTCTTTAAATCTCTTTAAAGAGGCGATTTTTCCAGTATATATAACTACACCATCTCTAATAACTCTCACATTATGATTTCTATTGATAATCCCTTCCTTTATGTAACATCCAGCTACAATTCCCACTTTAGGAACTTTAAAGGTAGCTCTAACCTCTGCCACTCCCCCTAAGATTTCTTCAAACTTAGGTTCAAGTAGCCCAACCATAGCCTTTTTGATATCTTCAAGGAGATGATAAATTACATCATAAAAACGAATATCTACGCCTTCTCTTTTGGCAATTTCTTTAGCTTGAGAAGTTGGTTTTACATTAAAACCGATGACAATCGCTTCAGAGGCTGCTGCTAACATAACATCGCTTTCACTTATGGCTCCAAGGCCTGAGCGAATAATAGAAACTTTTACCTTGTCTGTAGAGAGCTTACTAAGAGAACTTACCAAAGCTTCTAAAGTTCCCTGAGTATCTGCTTTTAATACCAGATTTAACTCTTTAAGTTCTCCTTCTTTTAATTTTTCAAAAAGCTTCTCGAGACTGATTTTGGCAGCCTTTGCGGTTTCAGCTTCTCTAATTTTTCTCTGGCGATATTCTGCAACTTTTCTTGCCTTCTCCTCGTCATCAATTACAAAAAAGTCATCCCCAGCAGAGGGCAACTCTTCAAAGCCAAGGAGCTCAACCGGAGTAGAAGGGGGAGCTTCTTTAATACGATTGCCATAACTATCAAACATAGCTCTTACTCTTCCATAAGTGGTGCCACTTACAAAGACATCACCCTCTCTTAAGGTTCCTTCTTGTACTAAAACGGTAGCCACGGCTCCTTTTCCTTTATCAACTCTGCTTTCAATCACTCTGCCTCTGGCAGGTCTCTCATATGCAGCCTTTAGATCAAGCATTTCTGCTTGCAAAAGGACTAACTCTAAGAGTTCTTCAATGCCAATCCTATTTCTGGCAGAAATATTTGCCATTAAAGTATCTCCGCCCCATTCCTCAGGTACTAAACCTAATTCAGCTAATTGAGATTTTACTCTTTCAGGATTGGCATTAGGTTTATCAATTTTATTAATGGCAACTACTATGGGCACTTTAGCTGCCCGGGCATGCTCTATGGCTTCTTTAGTCTGATCCATCACCCCGTCATCTGCTGCTACAACTAAAATAACTATATCGGTTACTTGGGCTCCCCGTGCTCTCATTGAGGTAAAGGCCTCATGCCCAGGGGTATCAATAAAGGTGATTTTTCTTTGATCTTCTAAGGTAACGGTATAGGCTCCGATATGTTGGGTTATCCCTCCAGCTTCTTTACTTGCTACATCCGTCTTTCTTATAGCATCAAGCAGGGTGGTTTTGCCGTGATCCACATGTCCCATCACTGTTACCACTGGTGGACGAGGTTTTAGTTCCTCTGGAGAGGGAGGTAGGTAATGTAAGAGAGCTTCTTCCTCCAGAGTAGCTTTTTCAATTTGATAACCAAATTCGTCTGCCAAAATGGAAGCTGTGTCAACATCAATAGATTGAGTTATAGTCAAAGGTAAACCTAATTGAAGGGCTTTTTTGATTAATTCTCCGGACTTAACCCCCATCAATTTGGCTAATTCTCCCACTTGGATAGACTCATAGATCTTTATTTTTCTTTCCTTAGGTGGAAGAGTAGAGGGGCGGGTTATCCCTTTTTCTCTCTTGGGAGGAGCTTTAACAACAGGCTTTTCTTCTGGCTCTTCTTCAAGAGGTTCTTCAAAAAGAGAGGTTACTTCTTCTTCAAAAATTACCTTTATCTCTTCTCTTTCTTCTTTTCCTCGTCTATAGGGAGAGGGTTTCTTTTTAGCCTTTTTCTTTTCTTTTTCTTTAACTTCAAGTTCTTTTTTTCGTTTACGAAGTTCCTCTCTTTCAGGTTCTTTTGGGATTTCTGGTGCATAATGCGGGGCTCTCTCTCTACGAGGCTTAAAATCAGTTACCACTCTTTTTTCTGAAACACTAACACTTT
>CALLJI010000143.1 GCA_938091475.1 uncultured Caldimicrobium sp.
TGATTATTTTCAAGGGTAATCCCAGTTTCTGAATAAAGCTTTGCAAACACAGCACTGGCAAAGGAGTTTGGGAAGGGTGGAAAAATGGATTCTCCAACATAGCCTTTGTTGAAGGGCTTACCGCTCCCGAAAAATAAAACATCATAGGGCTTGATAATAAACTTAAGCATTAAAAACCTCCCACAAATCTATTTCCACATTGTTTTTCTTTATAGTTTGCCAGAATTCATTTATCATAGAGAGGTCTGGTTCTTCTTCTTTATTATTAAATGAAATTTTGACTTTATCAGGTAGAAATTTACCACCAAGCCATAGAGAAACCCAGTAGTATTTATTATTACCCCCAATGATCCTGAAAATAATTGGAGAACTCCTTCTTTGTATATCTTTTCTATTAGTGAGCACTCTACCATGTGCGTGAATAATTGGTAAACCAAAAGCAGCAACTTTGAAAATCTTGTGTCGATTAGACTTTCTAAAATCGTGATATGTTTTTCCGATATCATTTAAAGCTTCACTCCAGTCACTAAATTCTCTATGACTAATAATAAGCTTTGCTTTTACAAGATTGGAATAGTAGCAGTTACCATTTATGCTGCCATTGACTATGTTAAAACATTTTTTTAAATTTGATTTATACCAATTTACGATTGAATCTTTTGGAAGAGTAAAATCAAGATCAGTTATATTATTCTCAATTTCTTCAACAATAACAGACCCTGCTCCTCTTCTTGACCTTGAACCCATTCCTCCAAGATAAAAATTACACCACAAAGCAGCAAGAGTATTCTTAAGAGCATTCTCGTCTCTTGATAAAATTCTTATGTTAAATTCAACGCCAGGCTTAAAATAAGGCTTATTCAATACTGAAAATAACAAATAACCAATTCCAAAATGTTGTCCTGTTAGAGATTTGCTTCCCCGGTCAAAACCCCAATTTAATTTAAAGTCAGTTCTTAAATTATCACCAACATCTCTGCTCATTACCATAATGTCGAGTTTTACTTTTGATGCTACTGCTTGTTGCCCTACACGTCCGCCAAAAATATTGAATTCCTCATTTCTCAAATCTATAATATTGTGGTATGCCTTTAAAGCCCTCCACCAGAACCTTATCGTCCCTTTAATAGACTGAGTCCTAATTTCTGGCTTCATCTCTGCTCCACCCATAAAAAGAGGGGTCACAACCCTACACTTTAAGGAGATCTTCTTCATACTTCCTCCTAATTCATTTCAAACTTCTCCCTAATACTGGCAATAAATCTCCCAATAACAAGCATATCTGAAAAATCCTCAACTTTATCCCCATACTTTTCTAATTGCTCCAAAAGTTTCTCTTCAAAATCTCTATCATACCTTTCCTTTCCCAACTTATGTCTGTACAACTTCTTCAATACAATTTTTGCAATCTCTAATACCTCATCTGAAAAGCTTGCTCCAGCACTTCCTCTCCCTTGATTGGAAGCGCTCTCTCCATTTATATCAATGAGTTCCTTGATTATCTCTACAAAATCATAGGCGAATTTTGAAGAAAGTTCTCCTGCAGTATACTTATTGATTAAAGTGTCAAAAAACCCTGTTTCATCCCATTTCATACCTGTTTTTCTTGACTGACCCGAACCTGCTATATACTTGATACACACCGCTGAGCGACCATATCTATTTTTTGCCATTTTCTCTACTTCCCTTACTTCATTCAGGGCTAATGAAAGGGGATATTTGTGATGCACAAAAACTATGCCACAGCTGGTACTTGCACTCTCTCCAAGAATCCCTCTAAAAGCCTCATTTAACTTAATTGCACAATCCAAAGCCTCATCCACCGGTAAAAAGGCAAGCACATCATCACCACCAGCATAAATTAGCTTTCCATAAAATTTTTCCTCAACGATCTTTTTTACCTCACTTAGGGCAAATTCAGAAAGCTTCCTTGAGAAATAGCTATGAAAAGATGGTGACATAGGATGCCTTGACTTGAGGAGCTTTGCAAGATAGTTCTTAAAAGTTACATTACTTTCAGCGTACTTAGTGAGAACTTCTACCATCCTCGGGTGAATTAATTCCTCAATGCTTGGCATAAGCTCCCCTTTAAGCCACTTTCCCATATTGTCGCCATCCATCGCAAGAATAGCATAGTAGGTGGGAGGATCTACCTTTATATTATGTTTTTCTTTGAGGTTTTTTATAAATTCTTTCATTGGCTTGAGCTCTTCTTCCTGCTTTTCTATTCCATATTCCTTTTTTAAGTAATCTTTTCTATAAGAAGACTCCATCAACCACTGACCATCTATCTCCTCTATTTTCCTACCCCTTAATTTTGGCACACTCTTTGTTTTAGGGATAGAACTCTCAGAATTGAATTTTTTCCATATATCAATGAATTCCTCAATGAATTTGCTTCTATAGTTTTCCAGATACACTTTGTATTTTACTGTTGCCATCTCTGAAGTAGAGGGATATTTGATACTTTCTATACTGTCTTCCTTATCCTTTTTTGAAAGCTCCTTCCATACCTTTTTCTGAAATGAATAGGGCAGTAATCTCTTAAATAAACACACTCCACAGAGCTTCTCACTCTCTCTGACAAAATGATCTTCGGCTAACTTCTTCCAATCTAAATCTAAAATATCATACTCCCCACAGAGATGACATTTCTCTCCCCTTTGAG
>CALLJI010000144.1 GCA_938091475.1 uncultured Caldimicrobium sp.
TCCATAGGAGCACGACATGTCGTGCCCAAAAGGGCGTAGGGGCGATTCACGAATCGCCCAAGAGTGAATCTAAAAAGCTGAAGGCAATGTATAATAGTATGAGCATATTTTGTGAATAATTCCTTAAGGATGGGATAGAAAAAGAAGAATGTAACAATTTAAAATAGTGAAAAATGCGACAAGACCTCAGGAATAACAGGGGGTAAGACTTATACTACAAATTCTTTTTCATAACCCTATGCCTTTAATAAGAAGGTAACTAATTAGTATGGCAGCAGAGATCCTTAAAACCCATAAATACCAAGGGCTTTCCTTTAGATAAGTCCAAAAGAACCTTTTATAGCGTTGCCAAAGAGAAGGCTTGGTCATTTTTTTAAAACCTCATATACTCCAGGTAAGTGTCTATATCTCTCAGCATAATCCAGTCCATATCCTACTAAAAAGCCCCCCTCTACAGTAAAACCAACATAATCCAGGGAAACCTCTACTTCTCTTCTTTCTAATTTGTTAATAAAAGCACAAATTTTAATGCTCTTTGGCTTATGCAGTGAGAGATGTTTAAGCAGAAAATCTATAGTTATCCCAGTATCTACAATATCCTCAACTAAGATCACATTTTTTCCATCAAGAGGAATTTCTATATCTTTGGTTATAATAACTTCTCCTGAGGAAGTATCAGAATATCCATAGCTTTTTACTCGGATAAAATCAATTTCAAGAGTCTTTCTCTTTAGAGCCCTTACCAAATCTGCCAAGAAAATAAAAGACCCCTTTAAGATACCAATGAGAACAAGAGGATCTTCTGGAAAATCGTTTTCAATTTTAAGGGCTAATTCTTCAACTCGCTTGCGGATTTCTTCTGGGGTAAAGAGGACTTTCAATTCTTCCATAACCAGTTATTATATATCTAACTCTCTATATTCCAAGGCATGTTCTAAAATAAATTCTTTTCTGGGTTCCACATTTTCACCCATAAGCACAGAGAACATTTCATTGGCTTTTTCAGCATCTTGAATGGTGACTTTTTTGAGGGTCCTTTTTTGTGGATCCATAGTGGTTTCCCAGAGTTGTTGTGAATTCATCTCCCCTAATCCTTTATATCTCTGTATATACAATCCTTTCCTTCCCTCTTCCCTCAGATAAGAAAGGATTTCTGGTATATGTAACCAGAAGTTTGGAAATACTTTCACAGTATCTTTTAAAGTTATCTCAAGATCATAGTCTAAGAGGTTTTTCACTTTCTCAAAGCGATGAGATGCTTCGCGATAGGCTTTTTCAAAGATAATCTCTGGACCTATTTTACAGTAGGTGAAATTTTCTTCTTCAGAAAAAAGGTAAAATTCAAAGTATTTAGGATTAAAGGTACTATTTCTAACTTTTGAAATCTTAAATCCCAATTCTTTGGCAGCTTGAGAGAGTTCTTCAATCCTTTTTTGGTCTTCAAAATCTGGAAGAGCCTGAATGCCCTGTTTAAGAAGCAAAAGTATCACCTTGGGCGGGTAGTTTTTCTTAAGGAGTGTTAATAGACATTTTTCTAACTGGAAGAGATTTTGGAAAAAATTAATGGGATCTTTGATTTCTTGAAAAGATGTTCCCTTCTTTTGTAAAGAAACTCTTAAGTGGGCAAGTATTCTTTTTAAAAGTGTTTTATCTAATTCCTCGTCATTTTTGAGATAAATATCCTTTTTACCATCTACGATTCTATAGAGAGGAGGTTGAGCAATATAGAGCCATCCTCTTTCAATTAATTCTGGCATTTGCCTATAAAAAAAGGTTAGGAGAAGCGTCCTAATATGAGCACCATCAATATCGGCATCAGTCATAAGAATAATTTTATGAAATCTGCATTTTTCTGGATTGAAGCTCTCTGGACCAATGCCAGTGCCCAAACTTGCTATTAAACTTTTTATTTCCTCTGAGGAAAGCATTTTTTCAAAATTGGCTTTTTCTACATTAAGAATTTTGCCTCTTAGAGGAAGCACTGCCTGAAATTTCCTATCTCTGGCTTGTTTAGCAGATCCTCCTGCAGAATCTCCTTCTACGATAAATAATTCTCTTTTTTCTGGATCTTTCTCTGCACAATCTGCTAATTTCCCAGCTGTTATGAATTCTTCTATTTCACTTTTTTTTCTTATGAGCTCTCTTGCTTTTCTTGAAGCTTCTCTGGCTTTTGCTGCAGTTATTACCTTTTGAATAATTCTCTTGGCTTCTGAGGGATTCTCTTCAAAGAATTTTAAGATCCCCTCATACACAATAGATTCAACCACTGGTTTGACTTCACTATTCCCAAGCTTCATTTTGGTCTGGCCTTCAAATTGAGGATTAGGCACTTTAAGATTAATCACTGCTGTTAATCCTTCTCTGACATCTTCTCCTTCCACTTTAATTTTAAATTGTTTAGGCACCTTATCTGTTTCAAGATATCTATTTATGGCTTTGGTTAGAGCTGTTCTGAAACCTATAAGATGGGTTCCTCCTTCTTTGGTATGGATATTATTTACATAACTATAAATAGTTTCGCTATAGCCTGTGTTGTATTGCAAAGCTACCTCAGCAATAATATTATCCTTTTCTCCTTTTAGATAGATTACTTTTGAATGAAGGCTTTCTTTTTTTTGATTAAGGGCTTTGACAAGTTCAACAATGCCTCCTTTAAAATGGAATTTTTCAGAATATCCAATCCTTTCGTCTACTAAATAAAATTTGACAGATGGATTTAGGTAGGCGAGTTCTTTCACTCTTTTGGTTACTATTTCCAAATCAAACTCCAAATTAGGTTCAAAAATTTCTGGATCGGGCTTGAAGCAAACTTTAGTCCCTCTTTTGTTGGTTTCCCCAATTATTTTTACCTCGTGCGTGGGTATGCCCCTTTCATAGCTTTGAGTATAGATTTTGCCATCTCTAAATACCTCCGCTCTTAACCACTCGGAAAGAGCATTCACTACTGATACGCCTACTCCGTGTAAACCACCTGAAACTTTGTATGCACTATGATCAAATTTAGCACCAGCATGAAGCCTTGTCATAACCAATTCTAAGGCTGAAACCCCTTCTTCAGGGTGTATATCTACAGGAATGCCTCTCCCATTGTCTTCCACACAGGCTGATCCATCTCTTAGCAAGAGGATTTTTATTTCGGTGGCATATCCTGCTAAAGCCTCATCTACCGCATTATCAAGAACTTCCCAAAGGAGATGGTGATAGCCGTAGATGTCTGTTGAGCCAATATACATAGCAGGTCTGACTCTGACTCCCTCTAAACCACTGAGAACCCTTATACTTTGAGCGGAATATCTTTCTTCCATATGAAGAATTCTCCCCTTTTTAAAGGTATTAATTAAATGACCATAGGCATAAGAAGATAGAGAAAACCCTCGTCTCTATACCCGGTAATTAGAGTCGGTGCTCTCTCATCATTAATCTTCATTTCAATTTCTTCTGAATTCATATGTTCTAAAAGGGAGAGCAGATAATCTGCATTGAAGGAGATGGTAAGAGGTGTTCCCTCATATTCACAGGATATTTTGATCTGGGCCTTTCCAACTTCGGTTTCAGGAGAACTGAGAGTAATCTCAGAAGGGGATAAATCAAGTTTGATGGGTTTAAATCTCTCTGTTATCAAAAGAGAAACTCTCTTTATGGCATCCATAAAAAGCTTTCGGTCAATTCTAAGTATATTTTTAAATTCCTGAGGGATCACAGCCCTATAATCAGGATACATTCCCTCTATAACTCTTGAGAAGAAAAAGCCAAAGCTGGTAAAAAGCACTACATAGTTATTTATAAAACCAAATTTTACTAATAGCTCATCCGCTGATATTTCAGAAATAAACTCAGCTCCTTTTCTGCTAACTATGAACCCCTCTTTTAGATTTGAATTCTCTAAATTTGGTACTTCTATATCATAGAGAGCTAACCTATGTCCATCCGAAGCAACTGCTCTAAGCTTATTTTCTTCTCTTTGAGGTTCTATATAAACTCCACCTAAAACAAAGCGTGCTTCTTCTTTGGAGGCACTAAAAACCGTTTTTTCAATGAGCTGAGAAAGCGCTTTTCCTGGAATTTCCAGAAGATTTTCCTCTCCAAATTCTGGTAAACTTGGAAAATCCTCTTCGGAAGTTATAGAGATTTCGTAAATTACTCTTTCAGCTTCATCCTTTACGAGAAGCCGACTATCTTCCTTTATAAGGAGAATTTCATCCTCTGGAAAATTTTTAATAATCTCATAAAATTTTCTACAGGGTACACAAAAGGAGCCTGCAGAATCTTCTATTTCACAGGAAATTTTCCCTTTAAAACCTTGCTCTAAATCAGTGGTTGTGATATACAGAGTTTTTTCCTTATCATCAAAACTCAAAAGGGCCATAGAAAGCACAGCCATAGAAGCTTTTTTATCAGCTATTGCTTCACCTTTTTTTAAGAGCTTTTCTAAGGAATCTCTATTTACTTTTACCACCATACAAGTGCCTCCTTAAGAACATTGTAGAAACCTTTTAAAAGACATTTCATTTAGTATTCTAGCTAACAATTATATCATATCTGGAAAAAATCTAAAGAGCACTTTTCTTTGAGAAATCCTTCTTCTTTCCCAAAAGTAGAAGAAAAATGGTAGCC
>CALLJI010000145.1 GCA_938091475.1 uncultured Caldimicrobium sp.
TATTTTCCGGGGGTAATAGGATTTTCGTCCACATTTAACTTACAAATTTTTACTTTTCCAGCATATTCCTCCGCTAATTCATCAATTACTGGGGCAATAGCCCTGCAGGGTCCACACCAGGCAGCCCAAAAATCCACTAAGACTGGCATAGGTGATTGCAAAACCTCTTTTTCAAATTCATCATCCGTAATCTTCTGTGCTCCCATATTCCCCTCCTGCATTCTAAAATAATTTTACATAATACTATACTTTTTGAAATAGGCAAGTTTTATTGAGCTTTTTTGAGGGCAATTCGTGAATTGCCTTACCATTAAAACATTTTTGGGCAGAGGCAAGCCCTGCCCCTACAAATTTGTGGGCGGTTCGTGAACCGCCCCTACGCTTTTTTGGGGGCAATTCGTGAATTGCCCCTACCATTAAATACCTTGGGCACGACATGTCGTGCCCCTACTTTTTTAATATTTTTGGATTTGAAAAAATGTAGGGGCACAGCATGCTGTGCCCAAAAACCAAAATAATTGAACCCATTTTGGGCACGGCGGTGCCGTGCCCCTACAAATTTTTGGGGGCGATTCGTGAATCGCCCCTACCATTAAAACATTTTGGGCAGGGGCAAGCCCTGCCCCTACAATTTTTTGGGCGGTTCGTGAATCACACGACTGATTGTATCCCTTTAAGCACAGATGGGCGGAGCACCTACATTTTTTGAAACATTTTCAGTTTTATTTAATCAATTCTCTTTTAGATATAATTTTAATATTTCTATAAATTAGCTCTAATTCTTTGCCAAGCTTTTCCCTTTTTAACAGGAAATAATTATAAGTCATACTGGCTGGGATGGCAACAAAGAGACCCATAGCAGTATTAATCAGCGCTTCAGCAATGCCTGGAGCCACTGTGGCGAGGGAAGCACTACCCTTTAGTCCTATCTCGTGAAAGGAGCGCATAATTCCCCAAACCGTCCCTAAAAGACCTATAAAAGGAGCTGTGCTTGCAGTAGTGGCAAGAAACCCAAGGCCTTTGCCTAAATTTAGTAAAACATTCTCTCGCTCTATGGTGTAAGCCTCCTCAATCTCCTTTTCTGCTTCAGATAAAAGATAAGCCCTATCAGTTTTTATCTTTTCCTGATAAAAGTTATATACTTCTGCAAACTTTGCTAAGAACCGTCTAAAACTTTGCCCAAGTAAATCCTCCTTATGGTCCTTAACTTCCCTTACAAAGGCTGAAAAATCATTTCTTTGCTCAAAAAAATATGCCCAATCCTCAAGCCGACCTTTGAATCTGCGAAAGATAAAAAAGTTTAAAAAGATATAATACCAAGAAATCAAACTCATCAACAATAAGACAAAGAGAACACTCTTTCCTACAAGACCTGCTTGAAAGAAAAATTTAAGCAATTCCATTCTCCTCCTCCCAAAGATAATTAGATAGCGCCTCCTTTAGCCCTAAAGCCTTTAAAAAAATCTCTAAACCCCTCAACCCCTCCCCTTCAAGTCTATAAGTAAAGGGATTCACATAGGTGTCTATATGTTTAAAAATTACCTCTTTATCAAGCTCCTGAGCATATTCTTTAAGTAAGGGATAGACCTCCTCTCTATGGGATAAAGCATAATTTAGACTTTGTCTAAAGAGTTTTAGTATCTCATTTTTTAGGGGTCTTGGAAGCTCTCTTTTTATAAAAAAACCCCCCAAGGGCAAAGGGGCTTTAGTTTCTCTCTCCCATAGGGCTCCTAAATCAGAGACCAAGGTTAGTTGATATTTCTGATAAACAAAGCGCCCTTCGTGAATAAGTATTCCTAAATCTGCTTTACCTTCAAGCAAGGCTGGTATAATCTCATTAAAGGGCAAAAAGAGCTTTTCCACCTTCGCATCTCCATAAAAATAATTCCAGAGAAAATGGGCAGTTGTGTGCCTTCCAGGGAGAGCAATCTTTAAACCTGAAAAATCTCCTCCTCTGGGAGATTCTTTAGCTACAAGAATAGGGCCAACTCCAAAACCTAAGGCTGAACCTACTCCTAATATTTCATAATCCCTATAGATCTCGCTATAGACTGCAAAGGAGCCTTTAATCACAGGGAATTTTTTCTCCAAAAGAAACTCATTCAAGGTTTCTATATCTACAAAATGGAAAGTGAGATCTAAAGAATGAGGAACTTTTTTTAGGATTAATCCTGCTACTAAGAAGACATCATTAGGACAAGGAGAAAGGGCTATTTCCAATCTCTCACTATGCACTCCCAAACCTCTCTTAATACCTTTCCAGCCTTTTCAATCTCCCATTCCCTTTCTGGCTGGTCAAGCAAATTACTGATCACTCGGATTTCTATGAGAAATACTTTTAGCCTACGTGCAGCTCTTGCCACACCGAAACCCTCCATATTTTCAGCAAGCACTTGAAATTTTTCTCCTATGAAATAAGCTCTCTTTCTATCATAGGTAGCACTACACACTGTACCTAAGGGGCCACCATTGGGATTAAAACCATTTATCTCTAAGAAATAAATCATTTTTTCTGTAAATATATGGGTCAAGGGACAATAATCCCAAGTGGGAATATTCTCTGGAAGTGGGGTAATATGGGTTTCATATTTTCTTCCAAAATCTACAAATTTTTCACAGGTACCTACCACTACATCACCCACCTGCATCTCACTTTGCGGATAGGCACCTGCAAAACCCGTTAAAAAGGCTATATTGGGCTTCTTTTCAAGAAAAATTTCATAAGCAGAGAGGGCTGCATCAACTGGACCAACTCCAATTATATGTAAATCCAAAGGTAAATCTTTGAGAAACTCAGCCTCCAAATTACTCGGAACTAATACCAAAAGACTCATCGTGGAGGAAAACCTCCCAATCGTCTAAATAATATATCTCTGCCTCAATGCCTACATTATAAAGCTCTTTCACCAAAAAATCAACTTCAAGGGCTCGAAGGACATTTCCCTCCGAATAAAAAGGAAACAATAACTGAACCTTAGGCAAAAGATAGTCTAAAACCTTTATTTCAATTTTTGTGCCCTCTGGAAGCCCCTTTAAATGGTCTTTTAGGAACTTTTTAACAAAGAGCCTTAAATCCTTTTCAGAGAGAAACTTCCTTGATCTCTTCATAAAATCTTCTTTTAGTCAAGATTTCCTGAGCCTCCTCTAAGGCTTTCCTTAAATGTTTAAAGGAAAAGGCCTCTGCCTCTTCCCGTAGATACTCCAAAGCCTGAGGTATAAATTTTAGGAAATATCTTTTACCTTTAAAATAGGCAAGATTTACATAAGCCCCCAAGGCTTGCATATGCCTTTGTATACATAAATAGGGCAAACTTTCTCTTAAACGCTCCTCCCTAAATTCTTCCTCCCTTTCCTTTCTCTTTTCTATGTAAAACTCTATAAGTTTTTCCCTTAAGTTATCCTCCAATTTATAATAGGGATCCCAAAGAAGAGAGGCAAGGTCATAGCCAGCTGGTCCAATCCGCGCACTTTGATAATCAATTATATAAGGCTTTCCATCTTTTAACATTATATTTTGGCTTTGAAAATCTCTATGGATCA
>CALLJI010000146.1 GCA_938091475.1 uncultured Caldimicrobium sp.
AGGTGGGTATTATTATACCATGCTGATAGGAGAAATAGCCTAATTAACAAATTTTTTGCCCTTTTAGAGATAGAACCATCCTTAGAGGACACCTCTTTTAAGAGCCTCTTCAAAAGGGCAGAAAGACCTTTTTTCTCCCAAAGACTACAGGAAAAGAGCTCCTCTTTTACATAATCTTCCATCTTCATTATAAGAGAAAAAATATCCGCAGGATATGAGAACTTCCGAGGTTTATCTGCCTCATAATCAAGTTTTTCCTTCAAGATCTTTCTAAAAAAGAGTTTATTTTGAAAATTTCTTCTGTCAAAGAGTTCCTTTTCAGGAAGTTTAGCTAAATAGAGAGCCACTTTTTCGTCTGTAAAGGGAAAAATAAGATTTGCCTCAGAAAATTCCGCTAAAATCCTTACTTTCCTCATTACATTACCGTATTCCACATAAGTGGCCCATATATCACCTTTTAAATCAAAATAATCCCATTTTTTTCTTTTTTTGTCCTCCTCTTTCCAAAAGGAATGGACTGATCTTGCTTGAGGAAAAACGCTTTTTGTGTCAGAAAAGGTAAAACCATTTAGACCAACCCATTCGGATTTAGTTAAAGTAATGCTTTGTAAAAAATTACCTGTGGGTAACCTTTCGGCAAGTGGTCTTAAAAATGAAAATTTTGAAAAGATTCTTTGTCTTTCAAACTCAATTCTTCTTGGGATATGACCTGCAAAGACATCCACTCCGCTACCATCAATCAGATTGGAGCCTTTAAAGTTAAATTTCATAGCATAAAAAGGATATACTAAAGAAACCCCGTCCGTGCAGGGAAGAAGCATATTTTTAAAGTACTCTCGCAGGAAATCTATGTGGGTAGGGGTAATTTTCTCAGGCAATTCAAAAATATAGTGTTTTAACCCCATCCTCTTAGCTAACTCTTTTGCAATAGAGCTCTCATCCTTATGAGAAGGACCCTTAAGGGTTATACAGAGAGTCTTATCTTTAAAATCAGATTCTGCCAGAGCTAAGGCAAGGATATTACTATCCTTTCCAGCGCTATGGAAAAGAAAAATATCTCTCTTTCTGAGAACCCTCTTTGAAAGAGCTTCTTTAATGAGTTCTAAAAAGGTGTTGGTATCTGGTTTTCCCTCTTTCTCTCTAAAACAATGAAAATAGTAATATCTATGTGAAAAACTCAAATTTAACTTGTATTTACCCTCCCTTTTGATCTCTACCTCATCCCCTATACTTAATACAAAGAGATTTTTAAAGATGGTATATGGAGTTGGGACTACTCCGCTTTGCAACAAAAAGGAAATACCCTCCTCCGAAACCTCTAAAGGTTTTTCAACCTTCGGGGAAGCAAAGAGTGCTTTTAAGTCTTTAGAATAAAGAAGAAACCCTCTACAGGGAGAAAGATATAAATATACAGGTTCATCACCTGTTAAAGGACCTTTTACAAGGTGTGGCGTATCCTCTGGTAAGATTTCAAATACCTTTTCTTTTAACATACAGATTGAAAACAATATAACCAAGAAATATCTCTTGTAAACTCATAATTAAGTATTATTTCTAAGCAAAGGGGAAGAGAAGAATAGAATTTTTATAAAGCTTAGGCCTGCTACTGAAAGAAGATGTGAAAATTGCAGAGTATAATATAATCTGAAGGATGGGGGATGAAAAAAATATTACTTCTCAGGCCTAAAATTGGATTTGGATTGGGTGGGGCTGAGAGTCATGCAGCCCAAGTAGCGGTAAAACTCCTGCAAAGAGACTATAGGGTAGGACTTATAGCCAATCAAATTTCCTTTCCGAAGGAATACAAAAAACAATTAGAATTCTATTCCATAAAATATAAAGGCTTTGGCTCTCTCTTAAAACAGGGTCTTTATATTTATCAAGTGAATAAAATTTTATCCAAAATCTCCTATGATTACCTTATTAGTTTTTTCCGCTATCCTGGAGCTGACCTCTTTATTCTTTGTGATCCCCTCTATGCCTTTCTAATTGAGCAAAAAAATTCTCTCTTTGCTCCTATAAAACCTCGCTACAAGCTTCTCCTATATCTGGAAAAAAAATCCCTTCTTTCTGCCAAGAGAATTATCTCTTTATTTCAATTAGGCAAGAACCTCCTTTCCCGCTTTTATCCCCAAGTGCTTGAAAAAGCAGTTGTGTGCCACAGAGGCATAGACTTACAAAGATTTAATCCAAAGCTTAAAGAGCAAAAAGAGGCTCTAAGAAAAAGTTATGGCTTTAGCAAAGAGGATTATCTCCTTCTCTTTGTGGGCTATGACACTAAAAGAAAGGGTCTAAATTTATTGCTTGAAATTATGCCCTCTCTTCCAAAAAAGGTTAAACTTCTAATTGCGGGAAAAGAAGGCCCATCTCTGGATAATATCATCTACTTAGGAAAGGTAAGGGAAATTGAAAAATGGTATGCTATGGCGGATCTCTTTGTCTTACCCACTCTCTATGATCCAGGGGCTATGTCCACCTTAGAGGCTTTAGCCTCGGGAACTCCAGTTATAACCTCTCCCTATGATGGAACGAGTGAATTTGTGAAAGAGGGAATAAATGGATATATCACCAACTTAAAGCCTGAGGACTTGAAAAATAAAATCTTATTAGCTGTTGAGACCTCCTTTGATCCAGAGATATGTTATAATTCTATAAAATTTTTAACCTGGGATAATTATGTGGACTGCCTTATTTCCCAATTGGAAAACTTATAAGTATTATTTTACAGATAATGCCTCAAAAAAAGTCCTTGAAAAACTTCTAAAATATCCCTTTACGCTAAAAATTATAAAAAACTGTCCCTCTCACCTCCTTTTTTATTTAACCTTTTTCCATTCAGAAAGTCCCTCCCTTTTCTTAAAATTATATAAAAAGAGACCCTTTAAAAAAAATAGACCAAAAAGTTTCTTGAAAAAGTATCATTCACTCAAAAACTTAGGGATCCCTGTACTTCCTCCCACTCTAATTTTCTTTCACCCAAGGTGGAGCTTTAAGAGTTATTCAAATCCCTTCATAGGAGGCCTTCTTTTTCCCTATATAAAAGAAGGCTTTCTCACTGAAAATTCCTTTTCAAAGGGCTCTGTTGAGAACTCCTCTCTTCTTCCTAATTTAGTACATTTTCTCTTTCAACTACATGAAAAAGGTCTTTATTTAGGTGATACTAAGTACAATAACTTTCTTTACAGAGAGAAAAGTTTTCTTCTCTTTGATTTAGATGGTCTTAAGATCTTGAATAGACCTCTCACCCTTAGGGAAAGATTAGAAGATCTTGCTCCCCTTGCTATGACTTTAGAATGGCAAGGTATAGAAAATATAAGCCAAATTCTTTTTAATCTCTACAAGGTGTTATACCCCCTTCTTTCACGGGAAAATTTTCCACTTTTTAAAGCTTTAGTAAAAAAGAGATTATACAAGCGTTTTAAAAAACTCAATCTTCTCTCTTATAAACAAGATAGTAATGTTTCCTTCTAATCTGAAGGGGAGTATAATTTAAATTAGGTTCTTTTATGGCATTAAAGTCTTTCTCCTGTAAAAGAACAAAGCTCTCCTTGGGAATTTGTGTACAATTTCTTAAATAAATAATTTCTTCGACAAGTCTAAATCTATACTTAAGATAATAAATTAAATGATGGGGTATGACATTACAAAGATAGAGCTTAGGAGTATCTTTAATCATTTCGCCTATCTCTAAGGCACTCTTGCGATAATAATTCATCTCTGATTGATGTAAAGGATAATAGAAAGTTACATACATTTGTTTCAATAAAAACACTGAAAAA